>JBBRLC010000001.1:0-35492 GCA_038231595.1 Candidatus Nanopelagicales bacterium
CCAGCCGACCGTGACCGTCGAATCGGGCACATGTTCGGCTGGCTCACTTGGGATGTTCACATACTCTCGGGGCATCACGCCCACCTCCATCAATGGAGAAGCCGCCACCTGGTTGGTTGCGGGGGTTTAGGGGTTGTCGTGGTTCCGGAGCCTGACCAAGGCGGAGCACGAGCTCATCGAGTGGGCCCTTTCAGGGACCGAGGGAGCCGCATGACTCAGCCCGTCCAGAACCTGGCACCTCAAGCGGTCCGCCGATCCGCGTCGACGGGAAAGGCGCTGGGGCTTGTCTTCGCGATTCTCGGGTCAGCCATATCGCTCTTCTTCATTCTGACAGCACTGACTCACGAGCAAAGTAGTTGCGGGAGCGTTCTGTCTCCCAAGAACCAGTCCGGCTGGGGGCTCGACAGCGCCTTGCAGCCGATTCGTTGCTCCGATTCCGTCGAAAACGACAAGGTCTTTGCAGTGTTTGCCGCCTGCGGGCGACTCAACCAAGACGGGGGAAACTTGGGAGTCACACGCAGGGGCAGTTTGTGTTTTGTCGGCGTTGAAAGTGTGCAAATGGAATATGGGCTTTGACCTATATCTGCTGAGCGCAAGCCCCTATCTACTTAGGCATCAGGCGTGGGGTCCAACATCCCCGCCTCACTGAGCATGGCAACTTCGGTGCCGAACCCGAGTAACGCCTGTTTCATCATGTCGGCCAACACGTCAGGCGCATACCCCGAAACCCCATTGGCATTCAGGCTCACACGAATGCCGTCATATCTGAGTTGCAAAGTGATCTGGCATTCGCCGTGACTCATGAACCCATCACTCCAACCAGATTTTGTAAGTCGCGGCCACGCGGCCCCGGTCGGGGTCGATGAAATGCAGCCGTTGTGACGGGATAGCCGACGCCGCCATGTGAACCCCGGCGTAGCGGTTGTCAGATTCGGTGGAGCCGGTTTGATAGACCGCACCCATGCCGTTAGCCATCGACCACTCCGCGTGCGTGTGGTAATGCCCCAGGTACAGGTCGCGGAACTCCCACGGGTACGCCCCGGATCGTTGCCGGTTCGCCCACTGAACCAGCGCGGCGGGTGAGGCGAACCCGTTGCGGCCCACCTCGTCGCCGTGGATCAGCAGGGCGCGGTAGTTGCCGATCTCGATGCGTTGAATGTCCTCAGGGCAGTCCTGCCACGTCAGACGTTTCTCACTCGCGAGAAGTTGCTTGGCGAGTTCGTAGCACATGCGGTCGATATTGTCGCTGCGTGGCACGGCGTCACGCTTCGACCCGATGCGCCCGTGATTGCCCCATTCGGGCACCACAGTCACGCGGTCGTAGATCGTCAGCGCCGCAGACACGACGTCGGTAATCAGCCGCGAAACAGTGACATACTGTTCGAACAGCGTGGAGTCAATCTCGTAGGGCTGGGTTGGGAAGTTGAACAGCCCTTCCACCATGTCGCCGCCGAAGGCAACAACGGCGTCGCGCACCGGATGATCGGCGCGTTGAATGTCGGTGATCTTCGTGGCCTTGTCAACGAATCGCAGGACCCGTTCGCGCATCACATCGGAGTTGTACGACGTGGTGAGTTTCGAGCCTTGCCAGTCGGACAGAACCCACAGGGCCGCCTCCCCGCGAGGCTTGCGCCGGTCGCGGGAAGGCGCCGCAATCGTCGTCGCAGGCCAATGCGACAACACCGCTTCATGGCATGACCTGATCGTTGCATCGGTCAAAGCATCGTTGCGGGTTTTCGCCCGCTTCAACTGTTTCTGCACATTGATCAGAGCTGCGCGCAGTTCGTCACGTTCCGCCTTGCCCGTTTCGGCGTCGAGTGCTTCGGCGAACGTCACGGTCGGCACTTGCATTCGCGGTTACGGTGGCGCCGTACCGCTTCAGATGCGATCTTGTAATTTTCGGCTTTCAACGCCCTGGCGATTTGCGATGCGGGGATTAGCAGGTCGTCAAGTGCTTCGCACAAGTCGGCTGCCTCGCCTGTGTCCATCGCTGCGATGGTGATTCCGATTGTGCAGGACGGTCCTTTGAATGCGTTGTCGTGCTCTACCTGTAATGCGTCTGCGAATCCCATCGTGTCCCCAATCATCGGTGGCCTGAGCCCACGCCCGCAGGAAAGCATCGGTGTGATGGTTATACGGCGCACCGATCGCTTCGAGGAGTCGCTGCCCGTACGTTGTTGAAAAGTAGTTCAACGCAGCCACGTCACACCCGGCCATGCCGCGAGGTTGGGGTACGGGCCGAGCCCGCCCTTCACAACGACGTTGCTTGTCGAGACCGCCACGTTGTTGGCCCACAGTAGGTACTTCGCTTGCGCGTTGCCGGTGATCTCAACGTTGCGGAGGATGTACGGCTTGACGGGCGGTGCGCCGGAAATGTCGAACGGGCTGATGAACGTGCCCTGGTAGCCAGTGGTGCAGGCGAAGCCGTCAACACGTAGCAAGTTCGGCCCGGTCCAGCTCTGCAAACAGTCGGCGTGGTTGGTGGTGTACGACCCGAGCAGTGGTGCCCCGAAGTCGATGTTCTGCAACGTCACAATCGACGCGCCCGACTTGGTGGAGATGTCGATCCCTTCGGTCAAATCACCCGCGCTAGAGCCGAACGTAATGCCGCGCAGATAGACCTCGCCCGTTGTTGCAAGTATGTACGAGGCGCGACGGACAACCCCGTTGCGCGATCCCCGAGGATCACCGCCGCTAACAACGTATCCAGCGCCCACATCAACGAAGCAAGGGCCGACGAATACGACGTCGTGGGCGTTTCTGATTTCGAGTCCATGTGCGTTCACCCACACACCGCTAGAGGGGCAGCGCAGAATGTAGTCGCCGCTACCGAATGACGGGGTGACGCCATTGGTCAGCGTCAGTGTCGTTGGGTTGGTCAGGGTTGGCGGTGCCCACGAGTTGCCTACGCCGCTAGTCGACGTAGGTGACGGTGTGGGATTAGGCGGTGCCGTCGATGAGGACGTAGTTGTGGGTGTTGTGGTTGGCGTAGGTGACGGGGTGGGCGTCACAAGCGACGCCGCAAGTGCAGCGAGGTCGTTCTGCGCCGCCACGAGATGCTGCTGCGCGTCGCTGATTAGTTGACTCGACGTGGGCGGCGCGACACCGTTGGCAACGATCACGGACCCAAACGTCAGGGCCACAACCGCTAACGTAACCGTCCATGCCCGCCTCATCTCGTCGCCCCCACAATGGGGGAAAGTGACTTCCAAGTACGCGCACCGACCGTGCCGCTGCGGTCAAACGCCAACAGGTACGGGTGTCGGCGCTGGAAGGCGGCGACCACGGATGCGAGATCGGGGCGGTACAACCCGTCAATCGTGTGCAACCCGAACCGCTTGTAAAGGGCAACCACGTCGGGACCCTTAGAACCCAGACGCAATCGAACGCCCCCATAGGGCAGGGCTGCGGCGGGGTTGACGTTGCGGGTGCCGTCAGAACGAATCCCAAGTTTACGCGCCACAGCCAACGCCTCAGTGCGGTTCACACCTGGCGCGATGTAGTGGTGCATTTCGTCAATCAGGTGGTTGTACTGCCCGACCGACTGTCCTGGGTTCGCCTTCGATGCAGCCGCTGTCGGCCCACCCCACGCGATGGCGCCGTTGTAATCGGCGAGTAGATGCCCCACGGCGACGTTTTCGGCGTGGGTCATGTGCTCACGGTTATCGGCCTTGAGGATGTCATAGCGGATATCGATCGCATAGCCGTCGTGATCGGACACCGCGCCACCGCCCGCGCGAGCAGGCCGGGCGGCGAATGAGTCCAGTGGCCCGCCCTTGTTCAGCGTCAACCGCCCGCCCCCGAGCGCGGGATGCAACTGCCAACGTCGGCAGTAGTCAAGGAACAGCGGCAGCGCCCAGTCAACGGCGGTGATGCTGCGACCCAACGGGCGGCGCACACAGCGCGTGCCCGGTACGCGACCGGAGATGACCCGCGACGGTGGCGACTGATGCCCCGAGATGGTGACGCCCACGGCTAGACGACGCCTGGGTCGGCAGCCGCCGCGTCGTCAGCCGCGGCGGGTGAGTCGATCGCCTTAGCGTTCGGGATGGCGTAGGTGGCGATGGCGGTGAGGACGGCAAGCAGCGGCGCAACCCACGTCGGCACGTTCGACGGGTTGAGTGCGACGACGGCGGTCAGGGCTGCGCCGACGAATGCGGCGATGGCCTTAGCGGAGTTCAGGACCTGGTCAAACATGATTGTTTTCCCCTTCATATGAGAAACCCGCCACCGATGGGTGACGGGTACGCGGTCAACTTCGGACGATGAATACGAGCAGCGCGATCGCTGCGAGGACTAGCACGATTGTTTGGAGCGTCATTGGACCGTCCTCGCGGGGAACGGTTCGGTGGTGATGGTGAAAGACGTCGAATACGACACGACAGTCACGGTGCGGATCGGGTTCGCCTTGTAGGTGGTGACGTTGCGAAGCCGGAACAGGTTTTTCTCCAAACCGGGTCCGGGGCTGATGTAGAAAGGGATCGGTACAGCGATGGTGAAATCGTGCAGGCACACGTCGGCGGAGTTGTAGAACAAGATCGCCGGGATCTCGAAGGATGTAGTGATGGACCGCCCGTCAGGGCCGTAACGATCCAACCAACGCTCCACCCTCACATCGACGCCGTGGTTGCAGTACCCGGCGTAATGAACTGCGACGGTGCCGCCGCGCGCAACCGTCGTCGGGCCGACGACGGTGCCGGTCGGGTTGGAATACGACACCAAGTTGTACGGGGCGAGCAGCCAATACGAGCACCCAACGACCAGCAAACCGACACCGATCATCAGTCCAGACATGAACCGCCACATCGTGCGGAACGTCTTAGACGGTCGCCCGTCGTGGGCGTATTCGACGCGCACGTCCATCGGGTCGTGGCTCACCGCTGTGCGGCAATGATGATCGAGGCGGCATAGGCGATGATGAGCGTGGAGATGCTGCCCACGAGGCCATACACGACCTTCTGCAGCATCTCCACCCGCTCCCTCGATGCGGTGGTGGCGATGATGCGCTGAATGTCGGAACGGACAGCGGCGGTGTCCTGCTTGATTTCATCCTTCGCCGAGGCGATCAGCGCGACACTGGTCGCATGACCGGACGCAATCAGCGCAGCGTTCGTGGCGTCACCAGTCTTGATGGCCGTATCCAAACCGTCCATGCGACCATCGATGCGGGTCAGGTGAACCTCAACATCGCGGAACGGGTCGTCAGTCACGACGCCACCCGGCGGGTGTGGCGTAGTCGGCGCGGATCACTTCGCAACCGCCAACACGCTGAGGAAAGTAGATTCAGAGCCAGCGATCGTGCTGAGCGCGATGGTGCTCTGTTGATATGCGAACAACTCGACGTAATCGCCCGCCGACATCGAGACGAGGCGCGTGGCGGCGACCATAGTGTCGCCAGAAGACGTGCCTTGGCCGTGCCCATAAAGCAATCGAGTTCCACTCGCAGCGTTTCCGGCGGCGTTCTTTCTAACCTGTAGACCTCGACCATTAGTCGCTCCGGCGACGTAGTTCACTGACGCCGCGATAAGAAAGGTGCCGGTGTCGGGTGTGTAGACGCGGGAATTGTTGGTCACGTTGTCGTGCATTGAACCAACGGGGTCAAAGTCTTCCGAGGCGAGTTGCATGAGCGTCCACGTCGCGTTTGTCAGCGACACTGCCGCACTGTGGTAGGCGTGGCACCGCGGCGGGTTGGTAATCCAGTTGATCCAGTCGCGAAATGAGTTGAAGTCGGCGGCTGATGGCACCGTGCCAGCGGTGATCGTCGCGGGACCTGACCCATACGGCGCGCTCGGTTTCGTTGCGGTCAAAGCGGTCTCCTAGAGCGCGATCGGATACCCGGCTGTTCCGACGACGCCGTAGGTGGCGTCACCGACGATGAACACCGGGATGAACGGGGACAGTTGCAGTTCACAGATCGCATCGCCGTCAGCGGTGAGAGTCGGCCACGCAACGGATTCGACGATGAATTGCATGGTCGACGCGGGCGCATTCGACGGCAGCCCCGACACATCGACTCGATCGCCGGATTCCAGCGTGAGCGCGTACTGCCAAAGTTGCGGCGAGGTCGCCGGTCGCAGGGTGATTCGCCCACAGCGAACGCGTGAGGTTCCGTAGACGAACGTGTACCAGTTCGCGGCTTGGTAGAGGGCGTCATCACTGTCAACGTTGAACACCATCGGTGATCCGCCGAGGTCGCGTCGACGATGTTTTGGGATGGAGACCGGGTTGGTGGCGCGGATGATGCCGCCGCCGTTGCGGGTGGCTTTGAGGTCGTTGATCATGTGCTGACGGTCGAGGCCGAACTGCAAACCCGACGTATCGACGGGCAGTGTGTCGGTGCCCAACGTGACAACCGGCGTTGAGACATAGCGAACCGTGTGGGATCGCCACTTCGATGTTCCGTCCGCGGCGAAGAAGAACAGCGACTGCGGATCAGCTGCGGCGGCCTCTTGAATCTCGGTCAGCGCAGACTTCCCTGAACACGATTGCGGACCGAGGAGCACAGAAGAATAGTCGTAGGTCTGCGATCCGGCAAATCCGACCCAACCCAGCGTCCGCGCAATCCTGGACGGAATATCGTCGCCCAGAAAACCTAACGCAGCCTGGTAGTGATATGTCGCCAGGGAGGGCGCAGAGTTCGCCCACAGTGCGACGTGACCGATCTGCCCCTTGAAAAAGTAGCGGGCATAGTTCCCGTTGTAGACCTCTGCGCCGATAGCGACAGGCCCGGTTCGTTGCGCTGCGATCGTGGGTGTTGACGACGAGTCGCTTAGAACCCCGTCGACATAGAGGTAAACATCCGTGGCAGTGCTACGCGCCGAGATGATGTGCGGGAGGCCATCGGCGACGAATGTCGACCCGCCGATGGAGCTGCGGCCAGCCCCGCCGCCGACCGGGTAGTAGAGAACGACATAGCCGAAATACACATAGATGGAAATGGCTTTCGTGCCGTAGGCCGATACGTCGTCGGTGTTGGCTTGCGAGAACACGGTTTGAAGGTGCGTCGCGTCAGTGGTCACGACTGTCGCGCGAGCAGTCCACGTTGTCGTTTCCAGATAGGCGCCAAGTCCGCCATTCCCGAGCTGAAGCCATTGACCCGAGTCCCACACCCCCGCCGAATCATGTGGGGACAGCGCGAAGTTCGTCGTCGGGTCGGTGCTGGGGAAAAACGGTGTCCCGCCGAACGCGGCCGCTGACACCAGCGTCGAGTTGAACCCAGTCAGCGGGGCCGAGATTCCGGTGATCAGGTCACCGGCCGCGTTTGACCCGGCATCCTCGCCGAGCGGGAAGTAGTAGTTCGGGGCTTCCAACGACGACAACATGTTTTCGATGTACGTGGACTGCAGCGTCGTCGCCGACAACGCGTCGGAATAGTCGACGGTCTGAAAGTTGTTCGACGCATACCCGAAGCCGTCGCCGTCGATCGTGGTCGGGCACTCCGAGATGGTGTGGTCAAGAATCGTGTAGGTGCTGCCCGGGGTGAGGGCCGCGCGGACGCGGATTCGCTTGTCGACATCGACCTTTCCGGTTCCGGCGATCGTCGCGCCAGACGTGTACGTGCCATCCGTGTTGTCGACTCGGATGGTTGAGGTCGTCGGGGTGACGGTGTCGAGTTCGTAGCTGCGACCACGAGGCCGCACAGCGATCGATTCCACCGGTGGCACCGACAGCCACGACGGGGCTACGTCGGGGTCAGTCGCCCAGGACGCATCGACTGTGATGGCGACTGAGGGATCGACGGGCACGTCAACGTCTCCCGTTCAATCCGAGCGGCGCTATCGACTGCTTCCGCAGGAAGAAGTCGTGCAACTCGTGACCGAGCTGAGCCGCGAGAGCGCGAGCGGATTCCGGCGTCATCATCACGACGCCGTTACCGGTCGCGATGTTCACGGTGAGGTTGAACTCGACCTGACTGCGACTAACACCCGCGGCGCTGACTTGGCGCCCGGTTACAGACTGACCGAACGACAGCACCGTGCCATCGGTATCCGGCACGAACGTCTCCGGACCGACCTCGCCGACGTGGTAAACCTGACCCGCCCTGACAGGACCACCGCCCGCGCGGCCGGGGACGTTGTAGCCGCCGTTCGACGGGATCTTCGCGCCAGGGTTGAAGACGCGATTCCACGCATCCGAAGCGGCGAACAGATCCGGCACGAGTTTCTGTAGTTCAGCGCGGACGGTCGGGATGTCAGTCAGACCGACTTGGCGCATGTACGCCGCCATCGTCTTCCAGTTCCACGTCCCGTCAGCGACCTTCGCGTTCATCGTGTCAAGGTCGGTCGCCAACCGTGCATGAGCACCGACCTGCGCCAACAGCGCGGTGCGCACGTCGAGGACGTGGCGGGCCAACTCTGCGGCAGAGGCGCCGGACCTGTTCTGCGCTGTGCGTAGATCCTCGTGCGCCTTCTTCAGCGTCTGCGCGGAAGCGGCAGCGTCACGGTTGGCCTGCACCTCCGCATCAGCGATGGTACGTCGCGCGGCCGCGATCGTGGCCGCCGCATCTTGCTCTGCCTTCGCAAGATCGGCGCGGGCCTTCTGGATGTCTTTGGCCGCTTGCTTCTCGGTCTTGACCTCGTCGGCCTTCGCCTGCTTGACCGCGGCTTGGTCGTCAAGGATCTTCTGCGCGTGCGTCGCGGCGCTGTCAGCCTGATCCTGACGGGCTCGGGTGAGGTTGGTCTCGGCGTCCTCGTAGGCGCGAGTCGCGTCAACGCCCTTGAGTTTGCCCGAGCCGATGTCCTCTTCGATGCGGCGTAGCGCCTGCTCTGCGTCGGCAACGCGCCGACCGGAATTGTCTGTGGCCGCGCGGTCTTGGGCTAGACGCTTCTCAGCGTCGATGATCTTCTGCTTCGCGGACAGAATCGACGAGGCTGCCTGCGTCTCAACATCGCGGACGTGGGCCGCTGCGTCTGCGACCCGTTGCTTCGCGTCGACTTCTGCTTTCGCAAGAGCCACTTTCGCGTCAGAGATGCGCCGAGCGTCATCCAGGGCGGTCCGTTCGGCCTGGGCCTCCGCATCTCGCAGACGTGTCTTGGCATCGGCGATGGCCTTGCCGCGCTGCTGCGCTGCCTGCGCCTGCTGGGCGTTCCAGTCGGCCGTGACTTGCTGCGCGCGCAAGTCAGCCTGAGCAACGCTCAATTGATCCTGGGCGAGATTGAGGACGGCAGCGTTCTCGTCCTTGATGTCTTGCTCTGCCTGCTTCGCCGCGGCTGCTTGCTTCTCCGCCGCGAGGGTCGCATCGAGGATTGCTTTGCGGTTGAACTCAGCGGCTGTCGCGGACGCCTCATTCGCCTGACCGTACGCGAACACCGCGGCGGTACCGACACTCATCCACGACGCAAGCGCTTCGATCGCGCCGGTTACCGTCTTGCTTGACCCGCCGAGACTGTCGAACTTATCAACGATACCGGAGAGGCCAACTGAGATACCGGAGAGGCCAACTGACGCATCGGTGAGAACGGGCGTAAGAGTGCCACCGACGTTGATCGACAACTTGTTTAGCGAGTCAGACAGTTCATTGGCGGCGATCTTGAACGCCCGCGCGTTCTCGATTTCTTGCTGATTAAGCAACGGGTTGGAGTTCTCTGCGGCGCGGTACAGCTCCTCGATGCCCTGCTTGCCCTGCTTGAGGAACGGCAATAGGACTTGCCAACCGCGGCCGAACGCGGCAGTGCCCAACGCGGCACGATTTGAGGCATCGTTGCTGTGCGCGAAAGCGTCGGCGACGTTGCCGAGAGTCTTGGTGAAATCAAAGGTGCCATCGGACGAGCGGGCAACTTCCACGCCGAACTTGTCGAGTTTGCCCGCCTCGACGTTGCGCCCGAGCCGACCAAACGCAACAGATGCGTCGTCGACACTGACACCGACAAGGCCCAGGGCCCCGACAAGGCGCGACGAGTCCTCTGCTGATGTTTTGGTGACCTCTTGGACGTGTTCAACTTTGTCGGCGTAGGCGATGAAGTTTGCGACGCCCTTCTTCGCGACCTCGGCAATCGCCAACACGCCAATCGCAGCGCCAGCTATCCCGGCACCCGCCGCCATCGACAGCCCGCCGACTCCGGCGAACTTGCCCCCCAGCGAGTCCAAGCCCTTTCCAGCATCGGCAGCCGCGACACCGAGACCGCCAGTAAGCCTCGTTTCTAGTGCCTGAACGCCCTTCGCGCCGACGTTGCCCGCAGGACCCATCGCGGCGAGTTGCTGACTAAGGGTGCCGATCTTCTTCGCTGACGCCTCAGTCTTGACGCCAGTCGTTTCAGTCGTGGCCGCGAGTCTCGCCAGTACGCCTTCGGCTTGCGCGGCATCAGCAACGACAACGATCTGGACACGACGATCAAATGCCACGACGCGTCCCCAATCTTGTCACTGATAGAACACGTTTCGCTGCAACAGTGCTTCGATCGCGTGGCCGTACTCCGCGATCACCACGTCGTGGGTGTCGCGCACGGCCGGATGTAGGAAGTAGCCGACGCCGTTCTCGGTATCCGGTGCCCACTGATTGCCGCGCCAGTCCTTGAACTGATTCCAGCCCTTAATTGCGTGCGCGCCGGTGCGGTCCTCTATGTAGCGATTGCCACGCGAATCCTTGACCGTCTTACCGGTCTTCTTGTCGACGCGGCTGCCCTGATGGGTCTGGATGCGCTTGACGCCGCGGGTGCGTTCGATGTCGTGCTTCGCGCCGAACTCAGCACCTAACGCGAACGGGTGATCGGCGTCCTCGGTGAGGTTGATGTACGCGGCCTGCGGCGTTGCCGTCGTGCGAAGTGCCTCCGATGCGCCTTGCGCTTGCCGACCAACACCTTCGGCCAGCAACTTCGCCGCTGACTCGATCGTTTTGGCCGCTTCAAGGTTGACCTTGCGGACCGCTTTGCCCAACTCTGGCGCGGTCTTTTTCAAATCCCGCGCCAGTTCCGTGAGGCCGGTGACATGGATGGCGCCACCGGCATCACGGATGGTTTCGCCCATCTCAGTAAGCGACGTCAGAAGTCACATAAGTGATTTTCACCGGCGGGTTGGTTCCGTCATCGAGACCGGTGTATCCGCAGTTCGTGGACAGCACATCAGGCCCACCCACGGTCGGAGTTTCACCGTCGAGCTTGACCCGAGGCACATCAATCTGCACCGAGTACGGGATGACGGTGCTTGCAATTACGTCGCCAGTGAACTTGAGCTGCAAGGACAGATCGGCGTCGGCGGCGTAAGCATCATAGAGTGCGGCGCGAGAAATGAAGTCGGCTTCTAGTGCGCCGGTGACTCCGCGCCAACCGTTACCGATCGGTTCGCTCTTCAACCCAGAGCCGCCGAGATAGAATCGGTCGACCTTCTGCGGGTTCATATTCTTGACGTTGGCCTTCTTGACCGCCGCAATTGCCGTGCCGTTGAGCAGCAATGTGGCCTGCAAGAATGAGAACGCCGAAGCGGTAGCACCATACGTCGGGGTTGCAAGCGCCGGTCCCGGCGCCAACGTCGTACCCGGAGCGTCGGCGCCAGTGTCGGAGTAGTTGGTGACCGTGACGTTCTTCATCAACGTCTCAGCGCCAGTCGTCTTGCCGTACACGTTGTACGACAAGGCAGCGGCGACTGCGGTCCAGGTGAGGTTGTTCTTGTTGGTGCCGGTCAGCACCGCGTTGCCGGTGGCGATAACTACCTCAGCGCACGCGCCCGTCTCTCCGGCGGGCAGCACCGCAGACACGCGGTAGTAGTAACTCGTGGAGCCAGCGGTGCCCGCGGTGGCAACCGCGAGACCCGCAGGCGCGTTGGCGAGAGTCTGTTCGTCTTGGAAATCGAACGTCAACGCCAACTTGGCCAACTGGTCGGCACCGATGCTGATGTCCCAGTCGATGACCTTGCCGCCGCAGTAGGTGAAGGGGTTGTTCACCGTGTCAATCGACGGCGTCGCTTCCTGCAACGTCAACGACAGACCGGTCAGGGAGCCGGGGACGTGGACCTGAGTGTAGGCAGCACCGGCGTTCGACGCCGTCGATGAGCCGAGCATGTGCTTGAACAGCAACCCCATCCCCGTCGCTGACAGGTCACCCTTCCAGCTGCCCTTGGCGTCGCGGGTGGAAATCTTGCGTCTGTTGGAACGTGGGTACAGTCCACCGCCACGCAGGCCAGTACCCTGAATGGTTTTTTTGTTCCGCTGGATGGTTTCGCTATCGAACTCAAGCCACCGCGACGGCGTGACAGGCACGCCGTAGGTGGTCTCTTGACCGAAGCCGATGCTGGCGTCTAAGCCGGTGCCGCTACCCATGACTTACTCCTCTTCCTTGGCCGCGGACTGCGGCTCGTCTGACGTGGCGGGTTCCGGCGTCGCCGGGGGCTTTGCGGTCTTGGGGGCGTCGCACGCCTCCCACTGACCGGATGCGATGAGCTGGACTGCGATGTCGTCACTGGCCTCGACGGGCTCCATGCGTTCGGCGACGCCGTCTTCGAACTCGACTTCGGCGTGGATGCCGACGTAGCGGATGGTGGACATTGACTGCCTCCGGGCATGGTGAAGATCCCCACACGCGGAATGCGTTGGGGCTGTGGGTGTTTCGGGGATTGAGTGTTAGACGCGGGTGAAGACGTACAGGCTTGCGTCGAGTCGGGCAGCGGTGCCCTCAATGGCTCTGATGTCGCGGTCGCCGACGTGTTTCATAACGGCATAGCCGGGAGAGTTGAGGACTCCACCGAGGGTTACGTCGGCGCGGAGTTGACCTTGAAGTGCCCGGTACATCGCCCAGACCGATTCTGTGGCGACGCGTTGTGCGGCCAGATCGGAGTTGCCGATCAGGTACCAGAACCGGATGCCGATACTGAAACGCTCATCGCGGGTCTTGCCGGATACGCGGTCGGGGAAGATGTTAGTTTCGTCGTCCATCCCGGTCGACTCCCCGACGAGGATCGCCGAGTTTGGTGCGCTGGAGCCGGGTGGGTCGCCGTAGTAGACGGCCGGTTTCGTGATCGGGAACGCCGTCCCTGCGACGGTCAGAGAGGCCGGGATGGTGGCCACAGCGGCAGGAAGGATCGTGTCGAACAAGGCCGCGCGAACGTCAGGAACGGCGGTGTAGAGACCGGTTGTCACGCCACGCCGATCGGGCGTTGGTTCTCGACACCGAGAAGGAAGTCGATCCGCTTGATCATCGCCTCGGAGACACCGGACGTGGCGGCCGCGGGGAGCTGCGCGTCCTGGTAGGACCCGGTTCCGCCTTTGACCTGGCGCCACATGTAGCGCACGAGTTCCTTGACCGCGAACTGGACGTTCGCTCGGGTGACGTTCACTCCGACCGTGTAGGACACGAGCACCGAGTCGAACGATGCCGGACCTCGACCGGCGGCCATACCGAACGGCAACGCTGATGAGCCTGTACCTCGACGCGTGATCCGCCCGACGCGCGGATCGTCGATCGAGTAGCCATAGGAGTCCACCGATGCGCCGACGGGTTGCAGAGTCAGCGTGCGAGTCGTTGTTCCGACGCGTTCGGTGATCGATTGTACCGAAAGGATCGGGGTGAAATCGGTGAGCAAGATCGGCGAACCCGCGTCATGCGCTTCGGACACGATGGTTCGCGGTGTCAAGATTCCGGCGCGGTTCTCGACAACGGGAATGGCGGAGTCGATGAAGATCTGCAGCTCGGAATCGTCAATCGACGGCAGGCCCACCGGCGCCAGTGTCGCGATATGCGTGCGCATCTCTTCGACGGTGAGGATCGGTGTTCCGCCGGCAACGTCGAAGGCTTGCTCACGCGCGGATGCGTTCGCACCAATCGCGACCCACTTGCCCAGGTAGCGTCCGCTGAGCCCGCTCGCTGCGCTCGTGGCGTAGGGGTACGAGTATGAGCCCGCAGTGCCCGTGACTGTGAACGGACCTGCAGTGCCGCCGTCCGGTAGGACGATGGTCAGGGTGACGGTCGTCGCGTTGGCGGGAGTGCCGCTCGAATCGGTGATGAGAACTGCGAATGGGAGCACGTCGCCCACGGTGAAGGAACTCAACTGTTCACCCCCGTCATCGTTGCGCCGCTAGAAGTTTTGGGAACCATCGATGCTGACGATTTGGCCGCATCCGTCATGGACGCTGACTGGGCCGATGCGTCGGTCATCACGCCCCGAGTCGTTGCAGGCCCCCCACCACCTGTGCCGTCGGGGTAGGTGGAGTTGTTGCGGTAGGCGACGGTTTTGCGGTAGGCGACGCTCACGGCGCAACGATCGGTGTGTCAACAACTACGGCGTCGTCAACAACAACCTGCGCGGCATCGGTTGTTGGCACATCCGATACGACCACCGATATTGCGGCGGCGAAATCTTTGAACTCCGGTGATGTGGACGGCGAGGCGAGAAGTTTGTCCAAAGCTTGGGCGAACACGTCGGACGCTTTCGCTGCTCGAGCGGAGTCGACCGCGTCTTGCGTTTCACGGGCGACGCCTGCCGCTTGCGCGGCAGCGGCAGCGGCGAGATCCGCCGCAATGGATCGCGTCGAGAGAATCTTCCCCGTTTCGATTTCGGTGACGACTTCAATCTCTTTCACGTTGTCGGCAACGATCTGGATGTGCCGCCCCTGATCGTCCGTGCTGGTGAGGGTGAGGATCATCCCAGGACCTCGACTAGTGTGACACGGACGGTGGCGGAATCGGTGAGGAAACCCCACGAGTTCGCCGCGAAGATGTTCGCGAAGCCCGGCACCGTCGCGGTGAAGAAGTCGTACGCGGTGCCGAGGAGGCCGTAAGACAGAGACGCGGCGGGGACTTTGCTGATGGTGAACTTGTGGCCGAAACGCTGAACGATGAGTTCGTCACCGGCTGCGATCGTTGGGCCGGTGCCCAAGGAGTAATCCACGGAAGAAAAGGAGTCAAGCGTTCGCATCGTGACGACCCCAGCGGAGTCAACTCGGGCGCCGAATCCGTAGATCCCGGCTGAATAGTTGAACTGCCCGATGTAAAGGAACTTGCCAGCGTCGGGCAGCGTCCCGACGACGCACTTCATTGAGAAGAAAGCCGAAGGTTGACCGTTGCTAGACAAGTCCTTCGGATATGTATAGTAGCCGAGGGTGCCGCCGGTGGTCGCTTGGAACCCGCCGGAATAGGTAAGCCCTGAGGTGGTGACGTCGCTGTTCGGCGAGGACAAGGTTCCGGCCGCGTCGGTTACCGTGACGCGCCAACCAGGCACCACGGCGGCTAGCATCGATTCGGTACGTTGCGCGAGATAGACACGCTTTTTCCAGGTGCCACGGTTCGTGACCCATGCCCCGGCAACCTTGAAGTAGAGCAGCCCGTCTTCTGCGGTTTGCTGCTGCGAGGTGCCTTGGAGGATGTACCAGTCGCCGTCCGCGCCGAGCGTCGCTGCCGGGGTACCGGAACCTACGAACACTTTGCCCTGGGCGAGCCCTTGAGTAAATGTCAGCGCCGTGGTACCGAGGGTGATCACGTCGTTCGTTTCCAACTTCCAGAAGGAGTTGGAATACGTGGTGCCCTCGGACACGTGGACCGCGACACCGGCTTTCATCTCCGCCGACGTGTCCGAATCAGCCGACCGCGTCCACGCGCCACCAGACACCACGTCATAAATGCCATTGTTCGCCGCTGTCGTCTGACCCACGCATAGAACACGGTCACCAGCAACGACAGCAACACCATCAATGGTTTGCGTGTTCGACAACGTAATGTTCGCCGTAGCAACGACACGGCAGGCGTCTTTCCAATAGATCGACGCTGCACCGGCGCCGCCAGCGGCGGCCCACTTCATGCCTGTTGTTTGAGTCGAATCCGCCGTCAACACCTGCGTGTTCGAACCCACAGCCAGGTTCGCGACCGCACCCGAACCGGTCGCACCAATCAGATCGCCCTTCGCCGTCACCGTGGCAAGTGGCACATCCTTGTTCCCCAACGCCAACGTCGAACCAGTAGACCCCGCCAACAAGGCAGCCGCCTGCGCCACCGTCAAATCAGCCGGATTCGCTGTTGAACCGGTGTTGTTCCCCTTAAGCGTTGCCGCCGCCATCTGCGCGGACTTCGCGTTCGACACCGCATTGCTGGCCACAGTCGGGTTCGGCAACGTACCGGCGAGGTCACCGCCAACAGCGGCAGCCTCACGGCCGTGTTTGTGATCAGAACGCGCCAGCGATGCCGCCGAACCGACCGCGGCGGCGTCACCCAACGCCGACGTGCCAGGCGCGGCCGTGGTCACCGCATCGGCAGCACCAGGGGCATGTGAGGCGGCGTGAGCATTCGGGGTGCGCGCATCCGAGAGCCGCGAGTCATTACCGACCGCCGCCGACGTGCCGGTCGATCCGTAGGCCACCGTCAACGTGCGATCAGCGGACAAGTCGCCACCACCGGTCAAACCGGTACCGGCGGTGATCTGCCGCGTCGTGGGGGCTTTCGCCGCCAAATCTGTCACTAAATTGGTGGTGTCCGACTCGGCGTGGGTGTGAACTGACGCGGCTTTACCGGCCAGATCGGCGACAAGGTTGGTGGTGTTCGACTCTGTGTGCGTATGCCCCGTTGCGGCCTTACCGGCCAAGTCAGTGACCAAATTCGACGTGTCGGATTCGGCGTGAGTGTGAACTGACGCGGCTTTACCGGCGACCGTCGTATCCGAGGCGTCGAGTCGGGCCTTCACGGTCGCGGCCGCGCCCTGCGCGTTCAGCCCAAGGTTCGCCTGAACGGCCTCAACCGCCTGCGCGACACCGGTATGCAACACATCATGCTCGAAGCCAGTTGCGTCCTCAAGCGTTGCCGCGATCGGCTTCGGCAACGAGTCAAAGGCCGTGGGCCATGAAGACATCGATCAGCGATTCGGCTTAGTACGCACACGCGTCCGCTTAGGACCGCCAGGAACGGCGGCTTCGAGCGTTTGCGTGTCCGGCGACGCGTCGAAGCGGGCGAGTTCGGCGTCGATTTGAGCGACGCGGGACGTTCGGCCCATCGAGGCCAACATGCTTCGCTCCGCACGGAGCGCGCGGATCGTTTCTGCCCGAGTGGACATCAGTAGTCGGCGTTCCCGTGCAGGTTTGGGTACGGCGAGTGCAGCTCCGCGGACTCGATCGACTCGTCGACGGCAACCTCGACAGCGTCGGCGATTGGCGTTTCCTCAACTACGTCGACGGTGGGTTCAGACATGGGTACTCCTTGGTGAGTGGGTGGATCGGGTACTGCCGGGCGGACCGATTGCGCAGTCCGCCCGGCAGTGTGGTTTGGCTAGTAACCCGAGGGGCTGATGAGACCTGTCGAGGTTGCGCCTGTGCCACCGATGGAAGTGATCGCGACCGGGTATCGGTCGAAGATCGCGGCGACGTAATTGAAGAGCTGCACGCGGACCTGCAAAGTCCCGCTTAGCACCTCGGCAAGTACGCGGGTACGCACCTGGCCCTCGTACAGGTATAGGTCATCAAACTTCGCGGCGATGATCTGGTCCTGGTTGGTGTTCAACGTCGACGACACGTTCGCATCGATGTAGACCGGCGTGCCAATGATGTGACCGACTGGCCCCTGCGCTCCACCGTCGGAACCACCGGCGGGGTTGAACGCGTTGTCCGTGGACGGGACGACCAAGGGCCGGAGGTTGCCGTCGAGCTGCGCGAGCATCCAGTACCAGCGCTGCGGGGTCATCACGAACCCAGTCGCAGGAAGGAACCGAGCCTTGGCAACCAGAGACAACGACTGTGCGAGGTTTGGGTACAACTCGGGCAGAGTCGGAGTGGCATCGGTGTAGGTCGACAGGTTGATACCTGAGACCGCGTTAATGCCCTTCATCTGACCCGAGGAACCGGTGCCGTACAGCACCTGGACGTCGAGCTTCTGGTTGTAGTCCGCGGCCAGGTCTTTGAGGACGATCACGTCAAAGTTGACGGGCGACTGGTCGAGGAGCTGCAATGCGATGTCTTGCTGACCAGCGATGGTGCGAACCGGGCCTGTGACGGACGCGTCAGTGAGATCCGTGGACGACACCGCACCGCCGTCTTGCTGAACAGCCGTCGTGGTACCGGCGAGAACCTTCGGCAAGTTGATCGAGTCCGTGCCCTCAGGCAAGTCCATGATCGTGCAGAGGTCAGCGGTGACGCGACCCGCGCGTAGGTATGCCGCGTACTGGTCGATGAGCCACACGGGTGGTACGAAATATCCGCCCTGGCCATCTGTCCGGTTCGGGTTGACGCGCTTTTCAAACGGTGACGTAACACCGCGCTTGGCGCGATCGGGAAGGTCCACGTCAAGTTGACGTGCGTGCTCGATCAGCCGTGCGCGTGCGTCGTTGTCGCCGCGGTAGTCGGCGCGAGCGAGGTCAAGGAAGTACGACCGGCCCGTACCTTTGCCGTAAGTCGTCGGCTCACTGATGACCTGCGCGCGACCAGGGGTCACGTCGCCAGTGGGGGCGCCGAGCAACTTGGCAGCGGCCGCGTCAGCGGCACGCGCTACCTCGTTGGCTTCGAGTTGCTTGATACGGGTGTCGAACGTGGCGCGCTCTTCGAGCTTCGCCTCGATCTCCGCGTTAGCCGCGACTGCGGCGGTGCGATCTTCGGGCACAGGTACTGCCAAAAGGGTGTCGATGTTGGATTGAAGAGCGTCGCGATTAGTGCGAACCTCTTCGAGAACTGTAGGCATGGTCGCCCTTTCTCTGTAAGGAGTTTGCGGATGAGTCGCAGGTGGTTCCCTCACAGGTGACCGCCGCTTGCAAGGTGACGGTCGGGCTGTAGGCCCGGACTGCTTGTCGTGCTACGCGCGATTGCGCGCTGCGAGCAGTTGACGCTCGCGGACGAGTTCGGGAAGGTCGCTCGCGGCAACAGATTCCGACTCGCCAGTCTGTGTGTCCGACGCATCGTCGGCGTCAGGGTTAGGAACACCCATGAGGTCCGCGAGTAGCGGCTGTGCGGCGTCCACGGCGTCGTCGGCCTCAGAAATCAGGCCGAGAACCTCTTGCAGCACGCCCATAGTCGCCGCCGAAAGTTTCGCCCCGGCCCGGGTTTCATCAGCAGCGCGCTGCCCGATTAGCGCAGGAATGCGCGTCCGCATCAACGACGCCGCCTGCCGCTTACGCAACGCCGTCGTCCCCGTCGTCGCCGGGTTCGCGGGCCACGTCACAACCGACGTGTCGCCCCCGTCAATGTCAACGGCGTGGATATCGCGCTGATCGTAATCCGGGGACCATGTTTGCTCGGTCACCCAAAACGCGAATGACATCGCATCGAGGTCACCGCGCTCCATCGCTGAACGAACCTGATGCACGTCGGCACGGGTCGCGTCCAGGTCAGCTTCTACGTGAAGCCCCGTCGAATCCGCACCCAACCGCTGCGAGCCCGACTTGGTGCGCGCCATGGGTGCGCCGTCCCAAGCGTGGTTGAGGCAGAAGATCACGTCGGGTTTGTTGCCCAACGTCCGGGTGAAGCAGCCGTCACGCATGATCTCGGTGTAGTCGCCAAGCCAGTCAGTAATGACGTAAGGCACGTCAACGACGCAGGCATACCCGGTGAAGACCAACTCGTCAGTGCTACCGGGCTTGGCGCGTAGTTCGATCTCGCGAAAGGCCATGTCTAGCGTGTTCACGCCGACTGCTTGACGCAGCATCGGGCGCAACGCGCGAATATCACCGTCTAAAACGCGTTTCTCGAACTCTGGGGTGAGAACCCCGCCGGAACGGATCTTCATATCGTGCTCCCATCGGTGGCGGTCGGGTCCGCTTGCATCCCGGTGGCCGGGTCAATGGGCGGTGGGACGGCACTGTTGGTGTTGAAAGGAATGTTGTAGTCAGTTCCATCAGGCCCGCCGATGGCCGGCCAACCTTCATCGGCGCGGATCTCGTCTCGGTTGCGGATGCCGACTAGGCGATGCGCTTGTGCGATTTGTGCGCGCTCCAGAGCCGATGCGCGCAGTAGCCCGGAGAAGTCGAATTGGGTCCATGTTGATTGCCCGCCGGGGACCATGGCGTTCCACACCGTTTCGAGCTGCCATGCGAACGGCAGCAGCGTGTGGGTTGCGTACCCCTGATCAATCGCGTCGAGCCCTTTTCCGCCGCCCTGGGAGGCGTGAGCAACGATCGCCATGATCCGTTGCAGTGGCACTCCGAACCATCCGCAAATCTCTTCGCGCAGCAGCGACCGCGTTCCTAGGAACTGGGCGTTCTCCGGTGTGACCGACATCTGCTTCCACGAAGCGCCGCCAGATAGCACCGCAACCCGGTGGGCGTTGGCGAGCCCGGAGTTCCCAACCTCCCAACCGTCTTTGAGCGCTCTGGCTCCTTTGCGATCCAATTCGCCCGGGGCCTCGATCACGCCACTTGGTGAAGTGCCGTTACGGAAGAAGTTCGCGCCGTACTCGTTGACGTCGGCCGCCAGGCCCCAGTTGATGCGCTGGTAAGTCACTGGATCAACGCCAGCCAAATCCCCTGGCAACATAAGGCCGGTGAAATGCTTGACCTTGTCTCCGCCGTAATACTCGTTATTGATCTTGAATAACTTGGCGCGAGTCGCCGAGTCTCGATACACCGACACTCGGTCGGGGTGCAGGATCTGCAGCTGCAACGGGTTCCCCTGTGAGTCGGACTGCGTGACAAACGTGAACGCGTTGCCGCGTAGCGTGATCGACGCGACGATTTGCCCGATCCCAGCCTGCAAAGACAAGTCCGGCCCGAAAGGCTCGGCGACGATCTGCGGTTGACTCGCGAGACGCTGCTTCACTCCGTGGCGGTCACCGGTGTATGCGGCGAAGGGCAAGATGCCCATGTCGTTGTGCAACACCTTGACGCAGTTGAGCACCGTCGACACACCCAATGCGGCCGACTCGTTGAGGAAGCCACCGACGCTACCGCCGAAGGATGAGTTCGGCGGTAGCGACGAGTCGCCAAACTCGGCTCCCCGAGTTGTCACCGAGTTGCGCGCGTTGCGAACCGCACGACCGAAAAGATCCACTACCGATCGCCGCGCTCATCAGCGAACGCGAAGCCCAACACGGCCAGTGACACGCCAAGCGCCAGAACCGCCCAGCGCAAACCGAACGTCGCGGCGAACCCCACCAGGCACAACAGTGCGGCGATCTGACAGATCAGCGTTCGCATCAGCCGTCCTCATCGTCGTCGGAATGTTGATGCCCGCAATCAAGGCAAGGAGCACTATCGGCAGGAAATTCGAAGTGACATTCGCAGTCGGAGCAGTTGCCGAGTTGGCCAAAAAAGAATGCCGAAGGCTGCGGCGCCTTGTCGTCGGGTTGTCGCACAGCCCACGCCGCTAACGCGACCGCGTACAGCGGCGACAAGTCAACACCTTCGTCAGCATCGAAGATCCACTCCCCTTTGCCAGACGAACGACGCGCCACCTGAACAGAAACACCCAAGTCGGCGTCACCACGGTGCGCCAACGTCCCCGCGTTCACCGCGTCGAACAGCGCCGCACATGCGCGACGCACCTCGGTCGATGTCATCGCATCGAAACCGGGCAGATCCTCAAAATCGGTACTCAGCGATCCCGCGGCCATCGAAGATGCCAACACGACACTCGATGCGCCATGGCGCTCTACTCGATCGGTCACCCAAGGAACAACCCAGGCGACACCCTCATCGTGGGCGACCAGCTCGACGTGCAGAATCCCGTCACCACGCAGCGATGCAACCGCAACCGATGACCACGCCCGATCCGGCGTGACATGCACGCCGAACACGATGCGATCCCCAGGCGTTGAGTCCGGGTCGGTCAACTTCCACCACGCGGGCATGTGGAACAGCCCACCAATCGCGGAGGATTCCCACCAACCCATGCGCTCGCGGGCGAACTCCGCCGGCGGAAGTGAACGACGCTCGGCCGCGATGTAAGTCTCGGTGATTCGCTTACCCATCGCAGGGTTCGCTTGCTGCCAAAACTTGCGATTGTCCAGTGAGCATCCGACCGCGTTGCGGTGATGGTCGCAATCCTTCGACGTGCATCCACCTTCGGGGGCGCACCACTCGATGTAGACCAGCGACGGGTCTCCGCCTTCACGTCCGCGATCCCTGACGAGCTGCAATACCAGCGAGATCGCGAGACCGGCACTGGATGCGTACAGAACCATCGGATTCGGACGGGCCGACAGCGTGGGCAGCAACGCGCCCATCATCTCGGCGGTCAGGAACAAAGCCTCATCAAGAATGACAAGGTCGCCGGACAGTCCACGGCCCGATGCCTGGGATCGAGCAATGAAGATGATCCGCGAGCCGTTTACAAACTCGAAAGACTCTTCACCGTTGGAGAACGACACCCGTGAAATACGTCGGGAAAGTTCCGGGGAAGATCGATACAACTTGAGCATCGCCAGGAACGCCTCATGCGCGGTCTTGTACCGGTGCGCCGACCAAACAACGAGCTGATCGGGCTTCGATATTGCGACCAGGAGAGCAACCGGCATGAGCACGCCGACGCTCTTGCCGTTCTGCCGGGACTCGATCAGGGCCGCCTCGAGAGCGGCCCACCGCTCTTCACCGTCAGGACCAGACACAACCGAGAGAATGGCGTCGAGCGCGAGGGCCTGTTCGGCGTCAAGGTCGAGGCCGAACACCTTGACCAGCGAGACCGCGAGGTCGCCCAGGGAATCCGAGCGCTCAGGAATCCACAAATGCGCCGGGTCGACCCGCTTACGCGCCAGAACGACGCTGCCTGCGCTCAAGGAGCTCATCGACGTCGTCCTTTGCGCGCGGCTTGGACTTCTCGATCTCTGTCAGCGTCGCCCGATACTCGCGCGCCAAACCGGCCAAGGCGGTTGGCGGCGTTCGTGGCGAACGCAGCTTGTGCTGCAGCTCGCGGGCGACGTCGGCCAGCGACATCAAGACCTCGCGGTCGCCTGAAATCTCATCCGAGATCGGGGTGACTTCAGCGATGACGGGAGCCAGTTCCGGTAGACCCATCTTGCGCGCCCTCGCCGCTAACACTCGACACGAAACCTGGCAGAACCGCGCCCGCGACCCATGCGTTGGCGGAGTGAAAACCTTGCCGCATCGGGCGCAGAGTCGGGTGCCGCGAACCACCATGCCTACTGTCCTCTGCGAGCCATGCTGACTCCTCTTCGCGGGGAAAACCGCAGGTCAGAAGGCTCGGGACGTAAACGCTCACGCGCTTAGACGGATAAAGCTAGATGCGGGTCTTGGCGCACGCGGGGAGCGCCGCCAACTTTTGAGGCACCCCCGGTGCGCGCCAATCCAGTCCAATTCACCACGAGCGCGACGGCGTCGCGGGCTGGGGGGTGAGCCTGTCGCGCTTGGAACTGTTACAGCCACAGTGGGCGGGCTGGCAGTTGGCGGGGTCGAACTGCGATCCGCCGAGTGCGAGAGGGACGACGTGGTCGACGCTCGGCGCCCAGGTGCTGCGGGGTCGGGCGTTGAAGTCGAGGGGTTTGTGGCATAGCGCGCAGTGCGTGGCGTTGGCTAAGACCTGTGCGCGCAGCGTGCGCCACCGCTGGGTCTTGGTGGGCTTAGACGCCGACTGACTTGGCATCCGTTACCGGAACCTTGATTGATTTGGTCACGGCATCGAGGCCGATCTCGACGAGCTTCGCGTCTGTGAATGTGGCGAGGTCTGTGCTTTCGCCTTCGGATGTGGTGAGCACACAGGTCCAGCCGTCGTCGGTCTCGCTCCGTTGCCATTCGAATGTGAATGTCATGGCAGTGGTCGGTGTCTCAAGGACATTGAAGCTCCCCACGGCTAAAGCCGGGGGATTCCCTGTAACCCTCGCGGGTTGAGGTTCCTGTTTCATAGACTGTCGCCCTCTCGCACTAGGTGCGGGAAGGTCTTACACCATCTCCGCAGGCTGAAACCGTCCTCCCGACGGCCAAAATGTTGCGTGCCGCGTTCACGTCCCGGTCGTGAACTGTCCCGCATTGCGGGCACGTCCATTCCCGAACATTCAACGGCATCTTCCCTTGCAAGTGTCCGCAGTCCGAACACGTCTTGCTTGACGGATACCAGCGGTCGATTGCTATGACTTCCCGCCCGTACCATTCGGCTTTGTATTCCAACTGGCGGCGGAACTCGGCCCATGCCACGTCCGAAATGGCGCGTGAGAGGGAACGATTCGCCAACATGTTCCGCACCGTTAAGTCTTCGATCATCACCGTTTGGTTCTCGCGGATCAACCGAGTCGTGAGTTTGTGTAACTGGTCGTGCCGTCGGTCTTTGATTCGTGCGTGAACTCGGGCCACTTTGGTACGGGCCTTCGCCCGGTTCGCTGACCCCTTCTGTTTCCTCGCTAACGCGCGTTGCGCCTTCACAAGCCGCTGATGGTCTGTTCTGGCGTGCCGCATGTTCGCAACTTTCTCCCCCGTTGACAGGGTGAGAAGGTGCGTGAGGCCAACGTCCACTCCAACTTGAGTAGTTGTTGGGGGGAGCGGTTCGATCCGGGTTTCGACCAGAATGGATATGTGGTATCGCCCCGCCGAATCTTTTGACACTGTTACTGAACTTGGGGTTGCCCCGTCTGGGAGTGCGCGCGACCACACAATGTTGAGCGGTTCCGCCATCTTCGCCAGTTTGATCTGCCCGTCGCGGTGGGTGAACCCGAACGAGGTGTACGTCGCGGACTGCTTCGACTTGTGGCGGGACTTGAACTTGGGGTACTTCGCGCGGTTCCCCCAGAAGTTCACGTAGGCGGTTTGTAGTTGGCGTACCGCTTGCTGTAGCGGCACGGACGCGACCTCGCTCAACCATTGGGTGTCCGGGTCGTGTCGCCATTGCGCGATCCACCGAGCAGATTCGGCGTAAGTGACTTTCTTGTGGTCTTGGGTGTAAGCGCGGGAACGTTCCGCTAACGCCCGGTTGTACACGTAACGCACGGAACCGAACGTGCGTGCTAACTGTTGTTCCTGCTCCGGGGTTGGGTAGAAACGGTACTTGTACGCCCGCTTCACCAACATGGTTACATACTAGCACTCTAGTAGATCACTTCGCTAACCCCATAGCTAAAGCAAGGGGCTTGCGCTCAGCATCCAGCCTGCATTGATGAGGGACAGGCGCGTTGTTTGGGCGTGTGCCAAAGCCTCATCTAGTGATGGGTTGGCCTTGTCGTTCACTGTCGCCCTGTCCTCTTCATCAATGACGAAACCCGCGCACCTGTGGGGGTGGCGGGTTTCGTGTGTGGCACACAGTTCTGCCACTGCGTTTCAGTGTCGCATATGGTTGGGCATGTTGTCTAGTTAGTGTCGGATTCGTTGTGAAGTTCGTCCAGCAGTTCCCGATGATCTTCATGCCTGTTGCCTGCGGTGTTTGGTGCGTGCAGTGTCGGCGTTGAGTAGGTCGAGTACGTCGCCTACGCGGTACATCTCACGCCCGTCGCGGTCGAGTCCGTGGGCGAGTAGGCGCCCGCGCATGACCCATCGGCTGATGGTTTGGCGGGTGACGGGTTGTCCCAGGTTTGTGACTGCTTTGGCGATGAGGGATGCGTGGGCTAGGTGGTCGTCGGCTGCGGCGAGTAGCCATGTGCGGCGTTCGTTGACGCCGTATTCGGTGGCGCAGGTGGTGCAGGTGACGGTTGGGGCGTCGGGTTTGCAGTACAGGTCGCCGCCGTCGTTGGGGCATGGGCCGGAGAAGAGTAGGTCGGCGGGGCGGTCGATGGCTTTGATGAGTGCGCGGTGGGCGTCATGCAACTCACTGAACGCCTCAGAGGCTTCAGGACGGTATGAAAGCCATTGGGTTGCCCCAAGTAGCCAACCCGCCTGATGACCCGTTAGGGACGCTCCTGGGGGCTTTGTGGGGGGGTTGGCGGGGCGGTGTTCCACGACATGGGTGACCCAGGCGCCGATTGTGTTGGTGACGATCCATGCGACCTCAGAGGCAGCCGGGTCGTACGGCAGCGGCTTCTCCGCGCTTCGACGCCCCTCGGAATCGCCGCCCATGCGTGTCTGGCGGGCAATCGCCAACTCGAGGTCGTGCCACAGGGCGGCGATGTCGCCTAGGGCCTGGTCCAGTTTGGTGCGGCAGGCGTTGCACATGATGGCCGTGTCGGGCAGGGCACGCCCGCATTGGGCGCAATCGTTGGCGCTCATCGGTCCTCCGTGGTGGGTGGGCATCGGTGTTCGAGATGGACAACGACGGCGGCGCTGGCGAGGTGCTGGGAGTCGCGGCGATACAGCAAAGCGCCGATGAGTTGATACGACGCCAGCCCGGCGATGACGGCAAGGAGTTCGTCACGGTAGGTAACCGGCTGTGCGTCGGCGATGGCTCCGAGTGCGGCAACGTCGTTGTCGTATCCGACGAGCACATCGGCTCGGCATTGCGGGCAGCGATGTTCCCTGACGGTGCGTCTCAAGGTTGTCTCAATCTGTGGGGTGGGCCGCAACGTTGAGCACCGGAGGCAGGCAGCGCATTGGTAGGGATCGCCGGGGTAGTCCTTGTAGAGCATCGGGATGCTCAGCCCGCAGGTGGTGCATCGCAGCTCGCGGTCGATGTGGCTGCCCTGTGGATAACTCGCCGCTGACCGGATCGGTTTGCCGCGATTTGTAGGCAGGTTGTTGGAAGTTGTTGAAGTTGTTGAACAACAACCCCCTGTACAACTATCCTCACCCGCGAATCCGGCATTTTTAGTATCTATGCAGGTCAGAGCGTTGTTACCATTTTGTGACCATGTCGAATTTTGTACGGGAGGTTGTTGGTCAACAACTTTCAACAACCTTTTGTTGATCTTCGAGGGCATCATCTTGGCTTCGATTCGCCCAGTTTGAAACGCCCCTGATCGTTAGTTATCCACAGGAGATCGATAGCGAGTTCAGTGGCGTCACCTTGGAACTTCCGGCTGCTCTCAGCGGCCCTCGCAAAGCAGCTCTTGGTGCATCCGCCGCCTTTGTCTTCGTGGTATTTGGCGGTGTCGTGGGCTTCGATGATGCCCCTGTATCGCAGTGCCACCTTCTTGAGGTGGTCACCTAGTTCGGTGTCGTTGGCGATCTGCCGGCGGGCATCGGAGCGGCCTTTGTTCTCGTTGAGGTCGCCGCGTTCGGTGGCCCGCATCGCCATGATTCCGTCACGTACCGTGTTCGATGCGTCGATGAGAACGCCGGATAGCTCCCACATGGCGTCGTCGATGTCGCCTCCACCGTGGAGTAGCGACAGGGCTACGGCTGCCTTCAGGCGGCACATAACGAGGTGGCCGTCTAGGGCGTCGATGGCAAACTTGTTCTGTTTGCGCTTGTTGTTGCGGACGTAGTCGACGACGTGTTGTGGCATTTGCACCTCAACCATGCGTTCGGTGGTGGTGCCGCCGTGTGCGATGGGTGGGCGCCAGTCGAGCGGGTCAGGTGTGGGCGGCTCAACGTCGGGCATGTGGGGGTCGATGGTGGGTAGCCATAGGAACCGTTGTGGCGTGCCCGCTGCTGTGGCATCGGCGCCTAGCAGGGCTTCTGCGCGCCCTGGTTGTACGCCTGCAATGAGCGCGAGTCGGTAGGCGTGTTCGGAGAGGTGTCGGCGACGGCTGGGGTCTGCGTTGTGGGTGCCGACTGCCGATCCTGACCAGATTGAGCGTAGGAACGGCCCGATCGTGGCGCCTTGCCTAGAGGACAGGGCGGCGAAGGTGTCGATTTCGTCGATGGTGACGATGGCGCGCCAGCGTGTTTGCACCCATTCGACGTGTCCGTCTTGCTTTTGTGGCTCGATGTAGAGGGCGATGAGTCCTTCGCCTGAGCCGATGCCGAATGATTCAACTTCGTCGTAGCCGAGTAGTTCGCGTGCGACTGAGGATGTGACGGATTTGCCGGAGCCTGATGGGCCGACGAGGGCGACGTAGGTGTTGAGGCTGCCTTGTGATCCGACTGTGGACGGCAGGACTAGGGACGGCCCGGTGGCGGCGATGATGCGGGCGAGTGTGGCGCCTAGTAGCGCCCAGGGGCTGATGAGTCGTGCGCGGGCGAACGTGGCGACGTGGGTGAGTGTCGGCGTGGCTGCGAAGAAGGCAGTCTCGACGGCCAGGGGTGGCACCCAGGCGGTGCGGGAGATGAGCGCGGGTGGCGATTGTGCAGATTGTTCAGTATTTGGCTCGTTGACTGACACACGCGAAGGCGCTGCCTGTGCGCCATAGCCGGATGCGGCGAGCGCCTTTGTGGCCGCCCGCATGTCGCCGTGGTGCTCAAGGCGGGCGTAGACGTAGAACTTGGTGGACGGCTGATCTGCGGGTAGGTCTGTTGATGTGGTGAAGACGTACATGTGGCGGTCGCGGGTAGTTGCGCTGATGCCGATGTCTTTGCCGGGGCGTCGCCATGCCTCGTTGGGTAGTCCGCCGCGTGTGGCGGTGTAAACGTGTCGCCACCCGTGGCGGGTGAGCAGTTCGGCCCAGTCGCCGCGTTCGTTGTAGTCGTCCACGGGCGAGTCGGAGCCGTGCAGCATTGATTTGCCTGTGGGCGTGGGTGTGGATACGGGCGCGACAGATTGGTCGAGGAAGCGCAGCAAGGCGTGCAGGGCGTCGCGTTCGACGTTGGTGAAGTCTGGGGTGTGTTCGGGCTGAGTGGCGTTGATGAGGACGTAGTTGGCGCCGAGGTCGTGGCCCTTGCGTCCTGTGGTGGGGGCGACGATGACGAATCCGCCTTCGCCACGCGTCTCGGCGAGCACCTTTTTGGCGGTGTCGTCGTAGGCGAGTTTCGTGTTGCCTAGTGCTGGGCCGTCGCTGACGCGGATGAACATGTGTAGCCCAGCGGTGGGCGACATTTCGACGCAACCGCCGAGCGCGCGGTCAAGTAGGTCGCCTAGCCCTGAGGCTTCGGCAACGGCTTTGATGTCTGTGATGGCACCGGCCTTGACGGCGATGCCTTCAAGCTCCAACATCTCAACGCGCCCGGATGTCGCCCCGGTGAGCACGCCGATGCCGTCGTATTTGCCTGACGCCATCCATTCGATGACCTGTTCACGGCTGGGGCGTTGGGTTTGGTAGTCCTTCCATGCGCCGAAGGGGCGTTTGTCGCGGTCGGGGTGGCTCGGTACGACGGCGTAGCCTGCGTCGAACCATCGCAGGGCTGCCGTTTGTAGCGCGCTGCTCGTTGGTGTGGCAGCGGTGTCCACGCCCACGCCCTGACCCTTCGTGTTGTAGTTGTTGGCGGTGTCAACCCGCGCCGCCCTCTGACCCCAGCGAACGACGCGGGCGACGTTCTAGAAGGGCGTTTTGCTGCTGTCCACGACCTTCAGCGCAGACAGTCCGGCGAGTTGTTCCGCCGACAGCCCGAGCGATGACAGGTCAGGTGTTGCAGGGGCGTCGTTGGTGTCGAGCGCCGCTGCGATCCCGGCGCCCTTAGTGATGACGTACTCGAACACGCGAGGGTCGCCCGCGCGCCCTGCACCCGAGACGTGGGTGGCCTTGAACGTGTCACCCACGGTTGGTTCTTTCACCCCGGCGAGTTTCGCCGCGGCTTGCAGGGCGCGCTTCTGCCCCGACCACAGGGTGATGTAAAGCGTTCGCCGCCCGTCGTCATCGTCAAATGACGGATCACGCAGCTCGGTGGAGATGGTGATTGCGACAAGCTCCTTTGGCTTCCCGTCATCCCAGAAGTCGGGATCGTTGGTGCCGAATTTGCGTGCTTGAATGATGGCCGTGTCAACGACGATGCCTTCGACGCTGCCGCGGCTGTTTTCTTCCCAACTAAACGATGGTCCTGATGGTGCTAGTGCATCTGCGAGTGTTCCCATTTCTAGTTACCTCCGGTTGTTGTTGTTATGCCCCGATTGCGTGCGAGACGCTTTCGGAAAGTTGTGTGTTTGCCGTGTTCCCTGGGCAGCCGCGCTGGAACGTCTCGTCGCCAGGTGTGTAGAACGGGCACCATTGACAGTCGGTTGGCGTGGCGGGGATGTGCGCCAACATCGTCGGGTTGTGTAGCAGGTCAAGCACGCCAACGGCGACAGCGACGGCATCGAGGCGGGCCAGTAGCGCCTCAACCTGGTCAACGTCGTAGGCCGCTGACCAAACGTGCAGCCCGGTGGTGGGGTTGGTGATGAACCCGCTGCGCGGGTATGCCGCGATGGCAACGTCGTTGACTGTGTGACCCTGTAACGCCAACCCGTGCCCGTACAGCATCACTTGGTTGACGTATTGCTCTTTCGGCCCGCGTAGTCGCAACTCACGATGTGAGTCGGTGCCGAGGATCTTGTGGTCGATGACGGTGCCGCTCGGGATGTGGAACAGGTCAACGGTGCTCGACTCGATGTAGCCGGGAATCGTGATCTTGTGCTCGATCAGCCAGTCGGCTGCGCTGTCGCTTGCCCCGAGAGCGTCGGCCAACCATGCGTGTGTTGCGGTGCCCACGATGGCGCACCAGGGGTCGCCACGATCGGCGCGCTGTGGCAGGCCAACGTGTTTCGCTGCGATGAAACGCGCGCACGGGTGCCCCGCCTCCGATGCGCCGAGGTGCGCTTGTAGGCTGCGCGGCTTGTTGGCGTCGGCGTGCAACACGATCCCGCGTAGCGTTGCAACGAGGTTGAATCTCATGCGAATTTCCTTTTCCCCTGCTTCTGATCGTTGAGTCGGTCACACGCCTTGCAGTACCTGTTGCCGTTGCGGCGGATGCCGGTGTTGGCGTCGTTGAAGCTGTGGCCTCGCGGGCAGAACATTTGACGCGTCATCGACTTGCGCTTGCCCGTCTTGCGTCGCAGCGATTGACGTTCGGCAGGGGTTAGCCCGCCCCACACGCCGTAGTCCTCGTTCATGCCGACTTCGAGGCATGCGAGTTGAACGGGGCAATCAGCGCAGATGGATTTGATGTAGGCGACGTTTTCGCGCACGCGTGCGCGTGCGGTGTCGCCGAACATGGTGTCGTCGTTGAGGCCGAGGCAGTTGGCTCGGCGATGCCAGTCGGGTGAGTTGAAGGCGGGGACGGTGTAGCCCTCGCCGATGACGGGGTTGTCTCCGTGGCGCCGTTGCGTCACAACTCCACCGCCCTGAGTAGCCACAGGAATGTGGCGCCGTTCATGACGACGAAGCCGTCAAGCGGTGACGTTTTGCCCCGCGACTTCGCCCACACGACGCCGTACTCAGCACCATCGTTTTTGCGTTCGATCTCGGCTTCTTTCAACCATCCGGCGATGTCGTAGGTCTTGACGGCTTTCGCTTCAATCACCCAGCCGATAACCCCGGCGATGTCGCCGCGGTCCAGTGCGCCGGACAGTGCGCGGCGTTCAGCACCGGGGAAGCCGTTGGCACGCAGGGTGGTCACGATGGCGGACTCCCACGACGTGCCCTTGTTCTTGCTACGGTTCATGCCGCGTCACTGCGGAGGGCTTTGATCGTGTCGCAGGGCCAGACGTAGCCGCAGCTGTCGCAGTAGTCCACGCCGATGGCGTAATCGCGGCAAGGGACGTGCCTGGTGTCGGTCATGCGCCTCGTTCCACCTTCGGCGGTGGCGTCGGCAACTTCAACAGCACCAACACGTTCAGCGCCTTCGCTATCTCCGATAAGACGAACAGGTTGCTGTGGGCGAGTGTGCGTTTCTGCAAGGCGTCGAGTTTGCGTATCGCAGTCTCAGCGCGGACGCGCTGCTCGTGCGCCGCCATCCCGTTCATGCCGTTGCCGCCATGAGTAGTGACTGCTCGACGGGGGTGAGGCTATGGCTTTCGGTGCGCCCCGTGAGCCGGTCGTGTTCGTCTATCAGCCCAGTAAGGAATGCGATCCCGCCAGCGGCGCCCCTACTGGCGTCCTCGGCAGCGGCGGCGGCGTCGGCGGCGTCGGCAGCGGCGGCAGCGGAGGCGATAGCGAGTTCAGCGGCAGCGGTGGTGACGGAGGCGATAGCGAGTTCAGCGGCAGCGGAGGCGTAGGCAGCGGCGTAGGTGGCGCCGTCGGAGCGTTTCACGAATTCGGCTTTCGCCGCATCCCTCGCGGCGTAGGCGTTCTCCCTGCTCGGGTTGTCCGCCCACTTCTCAGCCGCAACAATTGCTGCCTCGCACGCGGTCTTGTCCTCGGGGCGAACCGCCCCGAACACCCGACGCGCCGACCAGACGGCGAGACGAACCGATAGGACTTGGCGTTCCTCGGGGGAGCCTGTCTCGGCGGTGCCGAACAGGCGCCCAATCAGCGGCACCAGCAGGTGCCGCTCCCCATCTTCCAGGCGGTCGTTCACGTTGCGCGCCACTGTTGCCAGCACCGGATGCGTACACCCAGGGTGGTCTGAAAACTTTTCACCGGCGAGGATGGACACGTATTCCATCAAACAAGCCCCATCCTCGGGGCGTTCGTGTGCGCCCTTCGCTAGCACGGGCATGAACTCTGGCGTTGTCATTTGGTTACACCTTCCGTTCATGCCGTTGCCCCCATAAGTAGTGACTGCTCGACGGGGGTGAGGCTATGGCTCCCGGTGCGTTTCGTGAGCCGGTCGTGTTCGTCTATCAGTCCGGTGAGGAATACGATCCCGCCAGCGGCGCCCCTACTGGCGGCAGCGGCGGCAGCGGAGGCGATAGCGAGTTCAGCGGCAGCGGAGGCGTCGAACGCGAAGTCCGCGCAGATTGCGGCGTAGACTTCGGCGGCAGCGGTGGGGGAGGAGGCGCAGATAGCGAAGCCCGCGGCAGAGACGCCGTCCTCGGCAGCGGCGGCAGCGGAGGAGACGGAGGCAGCGGCGGCAGCGGCGTTCTCCCTGCTCGGGTTGTCCGCCCACTTCTCAGCCGCCACAATGGCTGCCTCGCACACCGCCCTGTCCTTCCGGCGAAGATCCCCGAACACCCGTCGCACCGACCAGACGGCGAGACGAACCGACAAAACTTGCCGCTCTGCGGGGGTGCCCGCCTCGGCGGTGCCGAACAGGCGCCCAATCAGCGGCACCAGCAGGTGCCGATCCGCATCGGCCAGGCGGTCGTTCACGTTGCGCGCCACTGTTGCCAGCACCGGATGCGTACACCCAGGCCGGTCTGAAAACTTTTCACCGGCGAGGATGCTCACGTATTCCATGAGACACGCCCCATCCTCGGGGCGTGCGTGTGCGCCCTTCGCTAGCACGGGCATGAACTCTGGCGTTGTCATTTGGTTACACCTTCCAGTTGGTAACGGTCAGGAGTCGGTCGAGGAATCTGTTCACGGGGTCACCGCCATCCCGTCGGCGAGGTGCGTCGCGAGGTAGGTTAAGACGGCTGCACCTCCCTGCACGGCGGCGACCAGGGTTCGTCTTCGCTCAAGTACTTGGTGGCAACCCAGCCGCCGCGGACGCCGATGAACCCGCCGTCAGGATGGACATACACGCGGGCGACAGAGGTGAGAACGGCGCCGAGTTCATCGGCGCACGCTCTGGCGTCGTCCTGCAACATCGTGGAACGGGCGCTGTGCTGCGACGGGTCACCAGCGCAGGCGTCGTGAAGTAGTTGATCGGCGCACTTCCACGACTGGTACGTCGCCGCCGCCCTGTCGTGATCAACATTGAGTGCGGCGAAGATGATCGCGACACTCTCGACATCCAGCCCGTTGTGATCCACGCACGCCAACAGTTCGCACAGCGTCGCGCCGAGGTCGGTTGTCTCGACGTCGACACCGCTGATGCCGGGATAGACGCGCATCACCAGCCCGCCTCAATCGCGCCGACAACGCAGAACAAGGCAATGGCGAAGACGACGAACAGGGCGGCGCCGACGTACCCGCCGAACGTCGGCGACTTCACCGCCCGTATCACCCGTGATACATCGCTGGCGAGGGTCCGGCTCTTGTGACTGACTGACCCGTAGCCGCGGGCTTCGCCAACCGTCATGGGTGACAGGGCAACGTCAGGATCGAACGGTACGTTCGCCAACCGACTGTTCCTGCGGTGTCGTGGCGTAGGTCCTGCCAACGTGTGTATGGGCGCAACAGGTACGGGTGACGTTTCTGAAACGCATACACCGCCGCCCGGTCCGCCGCATTGAACGGGCGCCACAGGGGTGTGACGGGCAACCCGAGATGTGCGCGAACGGTGTCAACGGTCGGCCCTTGCGCCCCGATATCGATGATGCGGTTGTCGTATCGCACTGACACGCATGTCGTTGTTGCTGCGTCTGCGGTGACAGCGGGTGTGGCGGCGAGTAGTGCGGCGGTCGCTAAGACGGCGGCGCCGGTGCGGCGCATCACGACGCGTCCTGCCTCATCGTTTCCAGCATGGCGATTTCGCGGCGGCGTGCCACGTTGATGCGGTCGCGGTTGGCGCGGGCTTGCCCCATGCACGCACCGACGCAAAAAGCGGCGGTGAACAACAGGGAACCGCAAACCCATGCGGCGCCTATCAATAGGACGTTCATGTCAGACCTTCCAGTTTGTAAGTGTCAACAACCGTTCAATAAATGTGTTCACTGTTTTTCCCCTGCGCTGAATGGGCGCAGAACGTGCGCCAGTTCGTCTGCCAACGCTGTTGCGTCGTCGTGTAACATCGCTGCGCGACTGGAGTGCTGCGATGGGTCGCCTGTGTGTGCGGCGTGCAGGGTGCGGCTCATGCGGCGACCTGCGCAGTCCAGTTGCGCAGAGTGCGTTCCGTTACGTCAACCTGCCCGCCGCTGGCTTGGGCGATTGCCTGCCCGATTCGGCGCCACGAGACGCCTTGTGAGCGCTGGGAAACGATGAATGCCTCAACCGGTTGCCCTAGGGCTAGGTCTGCGAGGGCTTGGGCGTGGGTTCGCATAACCCGGAACTTATTCCGGGAAACTGGAATAGTCAAGCATTTCCTGGAAACCCTTGCGCCATTCGGGTCCTGCGTCTATCTTCAGGAAACCGTTTCCGGTTTAGCGGAGACCATCTAGGGAGGAAACCAATGAAAACGACGATGCCGAATTCCCCCGGCACTCGTGGGGAAATCGAAGAGAACGTGCGCCGAAACATCCTGGGAGAGCTAGGGAAACGGCGCGAACACCTGAACTGGCTAGCTGCCCTAGTCCCGTCGATTTCGCAATCGACGCTTTACTCGCGTTTCAGCGCCACGCACCCCACAAGGTTCACCCTGAGTGAGATTCTGGAAATCGCGGATGCTCTCGACGTAAGCGTGGAGGCTCTGTGTCTGGACCCTTTTGGGCAGCGTCGTGATCCCGCGCTGCGGCTCCCGCGTCTGGACTCGAACCAGAAACCTGCCGGTATCTGGTACAAAGCTAGCGCCCACAGGCTCAAGTCAGCAGCCTGACCCAACCGATGCAGTCGATTATGGGGACACAACGGCGGGCAGGGCAGAACGTCCAGATAGTGCGGCACAACCGGCCAAGTTGGTGCGCGGAAATCGCCGCATACACGTTGCACATGCAGGCAGCCGGGTCATCGGCGCTGACTGTGCTTGTGCGGTGCCACCAACTGGAACGGGCGTTCGCGTGGACAGGCGCCAAGTCGCCGTGGCAGATAAGCGATGAACAAATCATTGCCTATCTCGCGTCCCACGATTGGGCGCCCGAGACGCGCAAAAGCGTCCGTGCAGCCCTTCGCGGGTTCTACGCCTGGGCTGAAGATTCGGGCATCATCACAGATAATCCGACCCGCCGCCTACCGCGAAGTTGGCCCATACGCCACCAACGTCCTCAGACAGGATCTGGATCTGAGGCCCTAGGGGTTGATCATCTTCCGGATCAGTCACACATTGGACGTTACGGCATGGCTGCCCTCGGTGGAAGTTTGACTTTCAAA
>JBBRLC010000002.1:0-17673 GCA_038231595.1 Candidatus Nanopelagicales bacterium
CGCCTGCTATCCGGATATTGATCCCCACAAGGTCCATGTGATTCGAAACGGAATCGACCACGCGAACTATCAGCGCGACCCGCATACTGATCACCTCCTCGCGCTGGGAATCGACCCCGAGATTCCCTATCTCGTTTTCGTCGGTCGCATCACCCGACAGAAGGGTCTACCGCATCTTCTCAATGCGCTGCGACTCCTTGGGAGTGAAGTTCCACTGGTCATGTGCGCCAGCGCCCCGGACACCCCGGAACTTGGCGATGAGGTCCGGCGGCTCGTGGCAGAACTGCGACACGACGGTCACGTCATCCACTGGATCGAAGATCACCTCCCCAAACCAACGCTGATCCAGTTGCTGAGTCACGCCGCCATGTTTGTCTGCCCCTCGATTTACGAACCACTGGGCATCGTGAATCTTGAGGCGATGGCGTGCGAGTTGGCGGTGGTGGCGAGTGCAGTCGGGGGAATTCCTGAGGTCGTCGTCGACTGCGACACGGGTCTACTCGTCAACTACGACGCAACGGCGTCCGCGGACTTCGAAGTCGCTCTCGCACAGACGATTCGAAAATTGCTGAACGACCCCAGCCAAGCTCGCGCCATGGGTTTACGCGGTCGTCAACGCGCCGTTGCTGACTTCGGTTGGGACCTGGTCGCGCGACGTACCGTGGAGATCTATCAAGCGGTATGCCGGTGAGCGATCTCGCCGAACCGCTCGCGGGTATTCCCCAAAATGCTCCAGCCGAAAGACGACCTGTTCGGGGCTATGGGCTCTACCTGATTGCCGCTCTGCTCTTTGCGTTCAACGGAACCGTCTCAAAGTTCATCCGGCTCACCGGCATGCCCCCTGAACGACTCAGTCAACTACGAGTGTCGGCAGCGTTCGTCATCCTCTTGGCCGTTGTTGCGTTGCGCAATCGCGGGGCGTTGCGTCTGCATCAATCAGAAGTGCGACTCCTGCTCGCCTACGGCGTTCTCGGTATCGCATTTACTCAATGGCTATATTTTGTCGCCATTGGGCGCCTCCCTGTCGGAGTCGCACTACTCATCGAATTCACGGCACCTGTGATGGTTGCGCTTTGGTTGCGTTTCGGGCGCGGTCAGGCCGTGCGAGATCGCGTTTGGATGGCACTTGGTCTCTCACTTCTTGGTCTCGCCCTTGTCGCCCAAGTCTGGAAAGGCCTGACCCTCAATGGAATTGGCGTACTCGGGGCATTCGCGGCGGCCGGCGCTCTCGCGATCTACTACTTGCTCGGCGAACGCGGTGTCGCCACTCGCGATGCTGTCTCACTCACGATGTGGGGCTTCGGCGCAGCGTCGGCTTTCTGGGTAGTCGCCGCTCCGTGGTGGACATTTCCGTGGGACCAGTTAGCGGGATCTGCGCGCGTGCTGGAAAGCGCCAGTGTCGACGTGCCGCTGTGGGTGCTCGTGCTCTGGATGGTGGTGCTGGGAACGGTAGTGCCATTTGCATTGTCTGTCGCTGCGCTGCGACACATCCGAGCCGAGCAAGCTTCCGTCATTGGCATGGTGGAGCCAGTGCTCGCCACCATCATCGCTTTTCTGCTGCTCAACGAAACGCTGGCGCCAATTCAATTGGTTGGTGGTGCGCTTGTGTTGGTGGGAATTGTGCTGGCGGAGAGATCACGATGAAAACCCGTCGGACGTCGATCCCCCTCAACCCAGCGGATCTCGACCCGGATCGTGGGGTGGACTTTCGTCCCCACGAGGGCGAGCGGAGTACGTCCAAGACTGGTCGCCATCTGCTCGCGACCGCCGTACGTCGGACTGATCCACAGCTTGAAGTTCGAATCGAGTCGGCGAAGAACTGGCGCGCCGACTATCTCGAGTTGATGCGTGACGTGGTTGTCGCTGAGGCCCGTTCCCCATCAGCTGCCCTGAGCGTGGCCAACGACGCGCTCGGCGTTGCCGATACATGCTTCGAATTTGTCCGAGAGGGGCGAAGTTTTAGCCTCCTGGCCGCGATGGACGAGTGGCGCGAGCCCACATTCGACACGATCGAGATCGTTGGAAAAGCCAACCGAGACAGCGACTTAACCCTTCCCCTTCGTGGTCAGCGAATTGGTGGAGAACGTTTGCGCCAGCAACTCGATACCTGGGGTCGTGACGGCGTTGCCGAGCAATCGGCCGTCTCAGCGTTGTACCGAGTCATCGACGACCCCGAGCAAATCAACCTTGACGGGGTACACGTGGCAGTGCTCGGTGCCGGCGCCGAGATGGGGCCGATCCGATCATTGCTGCGGTGGGGCGCGACGGTGTACGCCGTCGACTTACCTCGCCCCGAACTGTGGTCGAAACTAATCGCGTATGCCCACGCAGGCGCTGGGCGACTTCGGATCCCGGTTCCGGTCGGATCGTTCGGCAATCGCGAGCCCGATGACACTGAGGTGGCCTACGTCGCGGGAGCCGATCTCATCAAGTCGGCGCCGGAGATCAGGACCTGGCTCAACGACATCGCTGCCCCCTTCACGCTCGGCACATATGCCTACGCCGACGGAGCCACGCATGTACGCGTGACGATGGCCGCAGACGCAATCTGTGCCGATCTCCTTGCGTCACGAAGTGACGTTTCACTGGCCTACTTGGCCACGCCCACCGATGCATTTGCCGTACCCAAGAGTTGCGTTCAAGAAGCGCGCAGTCGCTGGGACGATCGTGGCGCCGCCCGGTGGGCTCAGGTGCCGCTGCGCCTTGTCGGTCAGTTCGAACCCAACTACCCCATCGTCGTGGTCGGCGAGGACGGACGCGAATTCGGTATTGCAGATTGCCTGGTCGGTCAACAGGGACCGAACTATGCCCTAGCGAAGCGACTACAGAGGTGGCGGGCGTTGTCCGCACGTGCGACCGGAACACGTACCTCGATCAATGTGGCACCTGCGACGCGCACCCGGTCGGTGCTCAAGAATCGCGCTCTCGGCGCCGCGTATGCGGGTGCACATCGGTTCGGAATCGAGGTGTTCGACCCGTCGACGTCCAACACCTTGATGGCGGGGTTGCTCGTGTATGACCTGCGCGACGAATCGTCATCGGCGAACCCGGCGCAAGCCATGGCTCACCCCTTGAACCAACTGATTGATGGATCAATTCATGGGGGCCTGTGGCGAGTGGCGTATCAGCCTCGCTCGGTCCTCGGCATCGCCGCGCTGCTAGGAATGTTCAACCGGCGCTCGTGAAGCACGCCTAGATCAAGGTGATCCGCAGAACTCCGTAGTACGTACCGATGTGCTGAAATGCCGGAACGTCAAGACTCAAAGTTCCCGCGACGTCATAGATCCCCGACCCCGACTGTGAAGGTCCCAAGGCGCCCGCGGCAACTGAGCACAAAGTACGACTAGCTCCGAAATTTCCCGTTACTCCGGCCGTCGGCGGAGCCGAGTTAGCATCCCCCACGCACGTCAGGCCGCTGATGCTCAACAGGGACTGGGCCATCGTCTCGGCTGACCCGTTCGTGAGCGGACCCAACAAGACCCCAGACAAGGTCCAGCCGAAATCACCGCCGCGCAGATCGCTGACGGTGATGGTGTTGAGTGGGGCACTAAGGACCTGAGTTGTGCTGGCTACCGTGACTTGTCCCATGTTGACCGTAGTCGAATTGGGGTTGCTCCCCGTCTGATGAGCTACTTGGGTCAGATTGCCGGCAGTGATGATCGCGTTGATGACTTGACTCGTATCGCAGCCCGTGCCGCCAGTTTGATTCCCACTCTGGGCAGTGCACTGATCAACCGGTGCAGGCGGCGGTACTCCCGCCACGCCAATTCGCATTGGCGAAGGTGCATTGACACGAGAGTAGTCGCCGTAAGTGGGGTTTGTGACCTCGGAGGCCGGGAGCACTTCCCCAGCGTTCACGGGGATACAACTTGTGGTGCCAAGCACGGCGGCATTCGGGTTGGGGCCACCAGTTGCGGAGAACTGAAAATCGATCTGCCCTGGGCGAAGCCATAGCCGATCACCAGGGGTATTGGTGAGGGGCACATTGAGAGTTATCGACGGAGCACTTACCCAGGGCGTATTACCTACCTGAGTCGCGGTCGACACGCCGAGAGGGTCAAGTCCGCTCACTGTCGAGGTGCTGGGCACCGATGGCGCGGGCGGCGTATTTGCTTGATTGGTCACGATGTCAAGTGAAGCCTGCAGATTGACGGTCACGTTGGTCAGCGCTACCGGAGGCGACAAGGGACGGCGGTAGGGGGGAATATCCCCGATCGTGACTACCACGGGCACGGTAGACCCAGGGGCGCCAGCCACCGGAGCGTCGATGGTCACCTGCATTGTCTGAGGGATGCGCGACAGGGTACCGCCGAGAGTCGGGGCCGCAGTAAGACATTGATAGTCCACGTTGACGGTCATCGGACTAGCCAGAGCCGAAGGGGGCACTACAACAGCGATGACGGGCACGCTGAGCACGGCTGCGGCCAAACCAATCCGCCTACCGAGGCTGAACCGGGTTACCCCAGCCACTTTCATCAGGGACCCACCGGTGCAGATGCGATTCCTTCAATTGCGTCCTTGAGGTACTCGGGCGCAACGCTCGTGCAGTAGTGAGCTCCCTTAAATCGATCGCCGATCGCCGAGGGATCTGTCGACGAGACATTGAGCGTCTTGCTCCGCACGTGCAACTTGCCGTCCGGCATGACAAGCAAGGCTTCGAACGGAGAAGTCCAATCTGGTCCGATGAGCGCAACTACTTCCGGATCAACAACCACATCGCTCGCCGCGAACGCTCGTGGACCTGCGCCGATAAGCGCGTTAACGTTAGTGACGCTCTCCGTGTTGATCACGTCACACGTGGCCTCGGGTCCGGCAACGGTGCCAGGACCAAATCCCCAAGGCGTCGTCGTTGGAACACTGTTGTCCAGGCGCTGCGCGTCGCTTCGATTCAAGGACTCGCCGGTGCGCATCTTGCACCGGATCTGCTTGGGAGCTGTCTTCGCGGAGTCCCGATACTCCACATATTGGGTCACCAATATGCGCTTGGATAGTCCGAAGTTGAGAACGCCAGACTTCCCCAAGACAAAGGCGTCGAAACCCTTGTTCAACGCCTGGTCATTGTTTGGTTGGCCGACCACGTTGTCGTAAATGGTGTTGGTGATCGCGATCCCGGCCGTGGCCAAGGTTGCTGGATTGATGCCGGCGATGTCGAGTTGCTTGTCTTTGCAAAACTCGAAGTAGCCACGTGGAGTCGCGATCGTGGTTTCAGTCCACGAACCGCTTGCGGCGGCGACCCCGACACCGGTCGCGACGAGGGACGCGGCAAGGAGCACCGCGATACCGGTACGTCGCTTCATGACGCGATGTCTCCCTCACTCGCCCACGGGCGCAACTCGAAAAACGGCCTCGCGTGAGGCCGGGAGGACATCATGGAACATCGTCCCGCTCTGTGGAAAGCCCCGCTGGGACGAACGTGTGAACTATTTACCAAGAGCGCTACCGCAGGTCACAGAGTGGCTACACAGGGTCCAATTTTGGGGCATTTCGGGGCCCCCGGGCCTCCCGAGTTCGGACCGTCTCGAAAACCGAAAGGTCTAAACGTCGTAGCGCGAGAGCACGTCGCGCTTCTGCCACGGCGCCGTAGCGAAACGTCGAGCAATCTTCCCCGTGGTCAGCCAGGCCACCTCCGCGCCGTTTTTCGAGGCGGCCAGGACGCCATCCACGAGATGAGGCGCCACGTCGTCCACGTGGTCGGCCAGGATATTGAGCGCTTTTCGACCGGACTCAATTTGGCTGGGATCGGCTTCGGCCGCTTCTCGCAACCAGCCGTCCGAAATCAAGATCCCCGGCCGAATCTCGCCTACCACGATCGAGGTGCCCTTCGCTTCTTTGACCAAAGCATCGGTGAAGAACTTCAGTCCTCGCTTAGTGGACCCGTAGACGCCCATGTTTTCCCGTGCCCGTCCATCGCTTCCGCCACCGAGAACATTGAAGAGCTTTCCATGGCCAAGCGATGTAAATCCGCGCATTGCCACTTGCGATCCAAAGATGGTTCCCAGCATGTTCGTCGACACCATCGCGCGTACGTCTTCGTCGGGGATGTCCTCGATCCGGCGCGTTGTTTTCGCAAGACCTGCGTTGTTGATCCAGATATCGACGCCTCCGAAGTGAGCGACGGCGCCGTCCCAAAGGGCCTGAACAGCGTCGGGGTCGGTGACGTCACACGCGATCCCGATTGCTTGTCGCCCCGGCGCTTGGGCGCGTACGGCTTCAGCCCGTTGCTGTGCATCAACCAAGTCGCGACCACTCACCACCACGTCGTGACCGCGCGCCGCAAATGCCTTCGCCATGCCGAAGCCGACGCCCTTGGTACTTCCGGTGATCACAACTGTGCTCATGGATGGCTCTTTCTGTGAAGGAACAGTTCGAGGAGTCAAAGAGTTCTACGATCGAAGGTCCAGCAACCGAATTCGCTGATCCGCATCGACCAAAAGGTCGATGCGCGGTCATCGTTTCTCAGATACCTATTGTGTTGGGACTGTCGCTTGTCAGTCCCCTTCGCACGGGGGCCAGCATGCCAGGAAAGATTTTGACCACTCCGCGACCAGGACGGCCACATTGTCGCGCAGTCATTCTTAGACGCGCAATCGTGATCGGTTCGTCGATTGCCCTGCTGGGCAGTGGTTTGGGTGCAACTGCTTTCGCAGCCGAATTGGCTCCGAGCGCGCGCGTTGTTCCGGCGCAGCTTGCGAGCGGCCCCAGCCCCACTGCGACGCCCAGTCCGACACCGAGCCCTACGCCAACTCCGAAGTCCACACCCAAGCCGATCCCGAAGCCGCCTATCCGGACCCACTTGCCACTGTTCCTTGGCCATCGAGGCCCGCTGGTAACGACGGTCCAACGCGAACTCATGTGGGCCGGCATGGCGTTGCGTGTCACCGGCGTCTACGACAAGACCACCCGGGCCCAAGTCCGACACTTTCAATCCAAGTTCACCGTGCAGCCGTACCGGCTCAAGGCGAATGGAATCGTCGACGCTCACACCTACTCGGCGCTGAGGAGACTCACCAAGACTCATCGAGTTATTCCTCAGGGCTGTCGTAAGGGCAAGGTCATCTGCGTGGACAAGGCTCTGAAAATCCTTCGGCTTGTTGTCAGCGGTCGAAACGTGCTGACACTTGACGCGCGGTTCGGAGGACCCAATACGCCCACTCGCGAGGGCACGTTCCGCGTCAATAGCAAGGACTCCGATCACACCTCGTCGGCGTTTCACACCTGGATGCCCTGGGCGATGTTCTTCTCCGGCGGGCAAGCCGTTCACTACTCGCCCTACTTCAACCGGGATGGTTATCGGGGTGCCTCACACGGCTGCGTCAACATCCGGGATTGGAAGGGCGTGAAGCGCCTGTTCCACGAGGTGAGCGTCGGGACAAAGGTCGTCATCTACCACCACTGACATACCGAACGCACGCAGACCCAACTCGCGACGTTCGACGGGGCAGGGCAATGATCTGGGCCACGGATCACACCGCGGAGGAATCTTGTCGCGTATCGCCTTGGTTACTGGAGCAGCATCCGGAATCGGTCTCGCCCTCAGCCGGGCTCTTGCGTCGCACGGCAACACCGTGGTGCTCGCCGATCTCGACGAGACCGGTGCAGTCGACGCCGCCGCGTCGATTAACTCCCTCGGACACGGCCTAGCAATCCCCAGGGCTCTTGACGTGCGGGATGCCGATCAATGCGCAGCGGTGGTCAGCGACGTTCACCTGACGTACGGTCGACTAGATCTCATGGTCAACAACGCCGGAGTCGGAATCGGTGGCCCGGTCGAGGAACTCTCGCTCGATCACTGGAACCACGTCATTGACATCAATCTGCGAGGAGTCATCAACGGCGTCCGCGCTGTCTATCCACTGATGATTCAGCAAGGTCATGGCCACATCCTCAACACCGCATCCCTCGCGGGGCTCGTGCCAGCGCCGTACTTGACGCCGTACGCCACCACGAAGCACGCAGTCGTCGGACTGAGCCTGAGTCTTCGGGCCGAAGCGGCTCTGCACGGAGTCAACGTGAGTGTCCTGTGCCCGGGCGTCATCGACACACCGATCCTGGACTCCCGGAATCCGAGTCACTTGCCCACTACTCCCGACCGGGGCACCAGTCGCGAACTCTTAGTGAAGTCAGCCGGCAAGCCGTACGACCCCGATCTACTCGCTCTCGATGTCCTGCGAGGACTTGCGGCGAATCGAGCGATCATCGTTGCCCCACGCAATGCGCGATTCGTGTGGCGCCTCTTTCGGCTGTCGCCCGCCCTGGTGATGCGTCGGTCCGGTGACATCATTCGTGGGCTCGCCGGACGAACGACGGAATCGACGTGACCCACGCGGTGGTTGGCGCAGGCTTCTCGGGTCTCCCGGTCGCGAAGCGACTCATCGAACTCGGCGAGGAGGTGGAGATCCTCGACCGCAATGACGGAATCGGGGGACTCTGGCACACGGGCATCTACGCGAGCGCCCACCTGATCTCCTCACGTCGAAGTACGTCCCTGCCGGACTTCCCCATGCCGAAAACGTGGCCGGACTTCCCGGCTCGCAATCAGGTGCGCACTTACTTACAAAGTTATGCACGCGAGTTTGGGATGGCAGCTCGCGTCCATAACTCGGTCCACGTGACGCGCATACGCCCGGACCCACCGGCGGATGGATCATCGAGGTGGACGCTCGAATTTGGCGACGGGACGTCGCGGTCTTACGACACCGTCACCTTGGCTACCGGCCACTTTGCGCGTCCCCGAGAGATCCCCTTCCCCGGTGTGTTTGACGGCACCATCGTTCGGTCCGGTGATTACCGCGACGCCAGTATTTTCATCGGTAATCGTGTTCTCGTCATCGGCTACGGCAACACGGGTTGCGACGCCGCGGTAGATGCCTCGCATGCAACGGGGCACGCGGACATCAGCATGCGAGCGGGTACGTACTTTCTGCCGAAGACTTTCCTCGGTATTCCGATGGCCGACTTCGGGATGTACTCGCCCATCAAGACCGACTTCACCGATCGGCTCGCCGCTCGTGTCGCGCACCTTCTGAGCGTCGGGAAACTCTCCACGTACGGGATTAATAAGCCGGAGTTTCGAATTCTCGACAAACACCCGGTGCTGAATTCCGAGTTGCTCCACTTGATTCGGCACGGTCGGGTTCGCGTCGCGCCTGACATCGAACGCCTTGATAGGTTACGAGTTCATTTTGTGGGAGGCACGAGCGCGGAGTACGACCTCATCTTCTTTGCCACCGGCTACCGCGTGGACTATCCGATGTTGCACGACGCTGACCAGGTGATCGAACGAAAGGGTGACTTGCCGATCTTGCTCGTCGGAACCGTCGCTCCCAAACATCGCGGGTTGTTCTTTGTCGGTCTCGGCCAAGCCCGAACGGGGGGCGGCCCGCTCTTCCAATCGGCTGGCTATTCCGTAGCGAGGCTCGCCGCCCTCGAGTCACGGAGCTCGACGCCTGTGCATGAACTGATTCGGTCGTCTCAACGCGCTCAGTTCGTGGAGAAACGACTCAAGCGTCGACTTGAGCGGCCTGCTGACATGCGGAGCAAGGGGTTGGGCGAAGTTCTACGCGGATTGAAGTGGCTCGACGGGCTGTGCAATGAAATTGGCGCTCCTACCACGCCGATCAGGTCTGCGCAGATGCGTGACGAGAGGGCTTTGACTGGGGACAATGAACAACCATGACCCAAGACATCTCGACCCCCGTATGGCAGTCCCCCGCTCCGTGGCATCGGATTAGCCAGGAGATTGACCTTCCGATACCAACGGCGGTCTGGGTTCTCACTGCGCACGTCCTCACCATTCTTTCGCCCGTGCTTCTGATCGCCGTGGTGGCGAGCAATCGCGGATATCTCGATCGCGTGCTCGATAGACCCGAACTGCTGTACGTCAGTGCAGTAGTTCTCATCGTCGCCAGCGTCTGCGAAAGCGCGCAGAACACGTTGGACAAGTGGTACCTCGTCGGGACCCCGCCATCGCTGTTGGACTTTCTCTTCAACTCATTAGTCGTTTTGGCTCTGGCGATCAATGTCATCTCAGTCGCGGGCGCGAACGGCTGGGTCTGGGCAATCGCCCTTGCTGGTGCTCTCGCTTTTTCATTGGCTTACCTGGTGGGGTGGCCCACGCCGCCGATCCAAGCTGTCCTCGGGCTTGCCTCGGCGTACCTGCTCTACCGGGCCTTGTCGCAACCGGTGATCATTCTCGGGCTGACGAGTGTCTTCCTCACGCTCTACTTCTTGGACATCCTTTTACGCACACACCAGCAGGTCATGCACGGATTTGTGACCTTGATCAACGCCGTCGGCTTGATGGCTACCGTGATCGCGATCGTGTGGTCGGCCAATCACGAAGGAATGTCGTGGCCCGTCGTGATCGGCCTCGCCTCGGTCATTGTCGGCGCAGCGTTCGTATTACGCCCGAACCTGTTGCGGCTCCCCACTACGCCTCACAAGCAACGGCCCTAGTCCTTCTTTCTTGACCATGGCAGTTTGATTTTCGACAACTTCTTCACACCCGGCAGCGATCCCATTCCCCCAACTCCGGCGGCGTCCATCTGCTCCTGCACGACTACAGCGGTGACAGTCTCGTAGCCCTGTTCCACGGCGTAGTCCTCAACATTGCCGACCGCAAACTTGCGGACGAAGCCGGGCGCCTTTGCGATCATCTCGAGCGCTTCGTCTTCCCAATCCATGCTGACTTCAAGTTTGCGTGCCTTGTCCGACAAGCCTTGTGCAGAAGTTTTTGAACCCGCCTTTACCGATGACGCAGCCGGTTGGTTCCCAGCGACTCGGGCGGCCGTACGCGCGGCAGCTTTCGCTTCGCGATCTGATTTGCGCGTCCAGTACTCCGCGCCTTCAGTGCGGGTCGCTTCGTAGAGGCCTTTCACATCTGGGGCGTCGCCAAGGATGGAGATGATGTTGTTTGCCCACTTCGCTGGCACGATGACGAACATCTCTTCTGGCTTGAGTTTGTTGTTCATACGACCACCGAAGTCGCCGGGGGTCATTATCACGTTTTCGTCGAACCAGGGTCGAATAAATGAGTCGGTGCAAAACGAGGAACCGGCTGCCGCTGACGGCTGAACCCCGTCCTCAACTGCCCGCGCTGCACCAATCTGTCCGGCCCACAATGGCGTTGTAACCACGACGATCCAGTCGATCGATGCGCCCTCAGGCATCGCATCGAGAGGTGCCGCGCCGATCCCTTTAACGGTGCCCAGCGGGAAAACGAACTCACCAGAATTGACCGCGATCCCGGCCTTGTCGGTGTACGCCGGAATGAAAACGGGAAGCAATCGACCCGATGCGATCAATTCGGTACCTTCGTCGAAACCGGTGATGAACGACCCGTGCGAGCATTCATGGTTCGATGCGTTCATGTGTACGGGGATGCCCTCATCGCGGGCAACGCGCAAGATCGCACAAGCATCGACGCGACGCACGCCGTACGCGGGATGGATCTCCTCCGGAAACATTGTGACCGCGACTGCTCGACCGCGGATCTTCCCCTCAAGTACGCGGCAGAGTCCGTCGACGTCGACCTGCGTGCGTTGACCCACATGCGTTGGGACTGCAGTCATGCCAATTCCTCCGTGAATTCTCCGGCTAACCAGACACCAACGAGATCACCCGAAACACTGAGAAACCTCCCGACACGAGGCCTTCCCTACTGAACCCTAGACCCCAATGATTGCCCAGCCTGCCCATGACCGGAAGGAACGCACGTGCATGAACTGGTGATCGCCAGTCCGAACTGGCCTGGAGCAGTGGCATTTGCTCTTCTTGCCGTGCTCCTCGCGACCACATTGAAGAACTATCTGCGCGGGCGCGAGGCTTGGCGGTATGACCCGAGAGCGGCCTGGCTGCGTGGACTGACGTATTTCGCCGCATGCTGGGCGATCGCCTGCGCCACCGGCGCTCTGCCGACAATTCTCAGCAACCCAGTTGTTTTCCCCGGTCAGTCATCCGATCGCGGGTGGTGGGCTTTCACCATCGTCGTCGTCGTGATCATCTTTGTGGGATATTGGATTCTCTGGCCACTTGGAACGCTGGCCCATGGGCGACGCGTCACGACCGACACCGTCGTGTTCGGGGTGCTGTGGGGAGCCAGCGAGGGGTTGCTGTTCGCGTCAGTGTGGGCCTTCTTTGAGCGGCTTCTGCGCGATCTGCCCCTCGGTGGTTTGTGGGTGGCGATCGCGACCATCGTCGTGCTGTCCGCGTTCATCGGTTTGTGGCATGCCCTCTATTGGGACATTCAAGTGTCCCCCGCGCACAACATCGCCGAGTGGAATATCCGCAAGGTGTCGTTCGCGCACAATCCCAACGTCTTACTCTCCACGACTTACGCCACTTTGTACGGCAACCTCGCGATTTACGCGGGGCTGCAATTTCTCGCGTTGTTCGGTTCGACGATGTTCATGCGGTTCCCGCAGGCTCTCAATCCGTTGCCACCGGATCCGCTTGGACCGACACTGGGTGCCCCCGGCGAATTGACGTTGGTAGGAAAAACGGCAGTGATCACCGGGGCCGCCAACGGAATTGGTCGTGCCGTCGCGCGGGAGTATGCCGACCTCGGCGCTCGCGTTGTCATCATCGACATCGACGAGGCTGCCGCGGCCGCGCTGATCGAAGAACTCGGTCCGGGAACTGAGTTTATCCGCGCCGATCTGTCCGACTTTGACGACGTGCGGCGAGTTGCCACCGACGTGCTCGGGCTCTGTCCTCGCATCGACGTGATGGTCGCCAACGCTGGAATCTTCACCAGCCGCCGCCACACAACATCCTCAGGTGCCGAACGGACCATGGCGGTGAACCACCTGGGTCACTTCCTCCTGCTGCAACTCCTCCAGGAACGCTTGCAGTCCTCACGTGCTCGCGTCATCGTCGTGTCGTCTGACGCACATCGCCAGGCCAAGCGAAGTCAACTCACCGACCTGTCGCTGGACAAGAATTGGAGCGAAGGTCAGAGCAATCCGACCGCGGGATTCGCGGCGTACAACCGATCAAAACTCGTCGCTACATCGTGCGCGATGGAATTCGCCGAGCGGACTCGCGACTCGGGCCTCACCGTCAATGTGCTCACGCCGGGCGCCATGGTCGTCACCGGCATCTATCGCGATTTGACCGGTCCGATGGGTCTCGTCTTCAAGGCCTTGCGTCCCGCGGGACGTACACCCGAGGAAGCAGCTCGGACCTACGTTTACCTTGCGGCGTCGCCGGAGGTGGAGGGAGTCACTGGCTGGTACTGGAAGGATCGTCGACCCACCAAGGAAAGCCAACTCGCACAAGACCCCGAGGTGAGGGCTCAAACTTGGGCCTGGTCACGCGCCCAAGTCAACCTCCCCTGACCCCCGCGATCCCCCCGCACCCTTCCGCGCGAATTTTCGTGTGAATGTCACATTTGTCCCACCAGGCAGGACAGTCTGCACATTCTTGTCGCGAGAGCCGTAGGCCTCAGGACGTGAAGACTCGATTGCCTAAATTGTCGAGGCAGCCGTTCCAGCTGTGGCCGTGGGGATCTCGGTCTTTCGCGTCTACAAGCCCCGAGTGGGTCAGTACGGCGGTGGTGCCGCCGTCGGCTTCCAGAAACTCCAGCGTCACCAGCGAGGGACTGCCGACCTCGGTTGACGCCGAGGGTGTTTCCCAGGCCCAGGTGAACGCGACTTTCGAGGGGCGATCGACCTCGGTGTACCAGATGCGCATGACCTCGGGATTCGTCCACGCGTCAAAGACGCTCTCCCGAGAAGCTGGGTACGTCCGCCGCAACTCCAGCACGGTCGAATCGGTTGCTTGGGTCATCGTTCCTCCTCGGGATGCAGGTCGGCCTGCTCGGTTAGGTAGTCGCCTACGACATCAAGGGCCCTCTCCCAAAGGGCACGCTGATGATCGATCCAATCCGCGGTGACAGCGAGGCCTTCGCGCCGAATGGAGAGTTGATGGACTCGCCCCTCAACGGTGCGACTTACGAGATCGGCGCTCTCAAGAACTTTCAGGTGCTTGGAAATCGCCGGCTTGGACGCCCCGAGACCGGCGGTTGCATCGCCGACGCTGCAGGACCCAGCACCAAGCCGCTCAACGATCGCGCGGCGTACCGGATGCGCGAGGGCTTGGAACCGTTTGTCGAGCAGACTGTTCACCACATGGTGAACTATCCACCGACTGGGACGATCACGTCAACCCCTGAGGGCGATCAGCCGCCAGATTTGCGACGGAACATTCGCTGGGTCTTGCCGTTGCTGGTCGCTCCGCCGGACTTGCTCGTGTCACCAGTTGCCGACGAGGCACCCCCGCCCTTGGACTTCTTGCGCTCCAACGCCTCGCGGTATTGACGGCGTACGTCGTCCTCCTCAGGCGCAGCGTCCTTCGCGGGAGGCACATTCTTTGAGTCCTTCGAATCCGTCGACACAGGACAAGTATGCCCGGCCCACCGATCTCAACTCAGTACGGCCGGAAGCACCGAATCGGCCCAGGTCGCAAGTCGACGGGCCTGGATTTAGCAAGTTCACCCACTTGCAGCCCACAGCCGGGCTAGTGGTTCAAGGAAATTACTGACCCTGCCGACCTTTGTTCCGTTGGGCGAAACGGACGAGACAGCAATTTGGACGAGAGAGCAATTTGGAGGTGCCGGGATGTTCACCGCGACCGATCCCACCTCCTCAGCCCTGATCACCGTCGCCACCAACGTCATCTTGCGCTGTGCGATCGGCCTCGTTGTTGGGTCAATCCTCGTGCGCTGGGGGCTTCGCCACGTCTCACGCTCATCACCGTCGAACTCAGTCGCAACCTCGACATTTAGTCCGATGGCAGCGCCGGCGGTGAATCAGTACGTCTGGACACCTGCTCCCATGCCAGCCACGTCGGCCGCGGGAGGCGCAACGTCTGCGCGCTTCGGCGCTGCACCACCTTCATTTAGCACCGCACCGACTGGCAACCACGTCTCTTCAGGACGTGGACGGGTTCGCCTTCCCTTGGTCCCGATCCTGGTCACGCTCGTCGGAGTCGCCGCCTTGATCTACGGCGCGAACTCAACGGTCAAACTGGCCGCGCAATTGGTTGGACCGTCGCATTCGATCAGCGTTCCAGCGGCAATCGATGGTCATCGCAAAGTGGCTACCCCCGCGTCGTTCAAGCAACTTGATGCGCTCTTGACCCGTACCACCGGCGTCAGCACCCCCGGGGTGACGTACTCCCGCGACGGTCGGTCCCCGTCCTTTCTGCTCAAGACCGCCGACCACACCAAGGCGTTTTGGGACACCGACAACTTCCTCAGCGGATACACCGCAAGTTTGTCCAGCAGTGGTCTCAAAGCATCGGCACCCACCGTGATACCGGTCGGAACGTTAGGTGGCAAAGCCGAATGCCGCAGCGTCTCGTCTGCCAAACAACCAGCGGCGACTGTGTGCCTGTGGGTCGATAACAGCACCTTGGGCGTGATCGTCGAGCCTGGGACAAATCTAGTGAGCGCATCAACTCGATTGATGAACGCGCGTACGGCGGCCGAGCACTAGAGACGACAAGATCGCGCCTAGGCGATCTTCGCGTGCGACTCCTCCCGGATGGTTTTCCTCGCACCTACCCTGATCGCATGGGCGGCCTCGACTTCTGGATCGGCGATAGGGACGCCACGTGGGACGGCGGAGCGGGGACGAACCACGTGACACGGGAGTACGGCGTCAACGTCGTGGTTGCGCCGGCGCCGGTAACTACACAGTCGTCGAGCGCGCCCTGCCAGCCGTACCTGGTGAAAGCGCGACATCGAGATACGTGCGCTTGTGATCGAGCGGCTGAGCCAGGTCGTCGGGACCAAAGACGGTGTCGAACATGAGATTGGCGCCCTTCCACCCCAACACCGACGCAAGTCCATCGGATGCCGGCGAGTGATAGTCGAGTCCCTTGTATGCCTCTCGCATCAACGTATTTCGGCGTTCCTCGACACGTCCGGCGCGCGACTCGGGCGTGGGCTCCGCGCTGGCGTACATCGACGTCCAAAGATCGGTGGCTTCGAGGATGAACGACCGCGCAACGTCGACAGCCGATTGTTCTAGATACATGAGAAGTGAGACGCGCGAGCCAAGTTGATGGGTGAAGTAGGGATCAGGTGGTGGCTCGGGGCCGAGCCGACGCGCAACCAGTTCAGACCAGCGTGCCGCCACCAGATCGCTGAAGTCGCCGAGGTAACGCGCGTAGTACGTCGGGTCAAATGCGACGTCAGCAATCGGTACGAAGTCAGCACCGAGAATTAACATCGACGGCATTTCAAAGATGACGGTAGTCAGTGCGGGAAATTCGTGTTGGGGGCCCGGCCATACGTGAAAGAGGTGCTCGTTGAGCACATCGCGTCGATGGAAGCGGTACGCCGTCAGCCGCTCGATCCTGTCGCCCGCAAATGAGCGGACATCGACGCCACCCGCTTCGTTCGTCGGGCCGGCCTCGACGCGTCGATGTGCAATTTCTGCGGGCACCGCAAGCGGTGTGAGCAAGGCGCCAGCGCTGACGAGGGCTAACTGCTCGTCGAGCAGGCCTAGGTTGTCTTCTCGATCAATGGCAAGCGACACGGTCCCTCTCTCAGTACGCCAAGAGTGGCTTCAACGGGCGAATGTCATCGACGGAATAGGCCGCCTCAAACGGTAGGGCGTTCGCGTAAGTACGGCAGGGGGACCGAGGGATCGTCGCCTTCGATCTCGCGTGCGAGCCGGTGTCCGTCGAACACTGCTTCGGATGGGAGTCGGGGGGCCACCGCGTCGCCGATGAGGTGCACAGCGACTATTCCGGCCGCTTCACGCGCTGCCGAATTCGACTGCAGTTCTGTGTAGAGGGAATTCTCGGACTGTTGCTGAGTCACCAGCACAACGCCGTCCGCGCTGAGGGACCAATCGTCCCCGAACTCAGATGCACCTCGCACTTCGCCCGGCGCAATCGCGTTGATGGTGGTCGAGACGTGAAACCGAACTCCCAAGTCGTGCAGATGTCGGCGCAACATGTCGCCTTCGAGTGTTTCATCGGACACCGGCGAGATTCGATTCTGCGTTGTCACGAGGTGGGTTTCAAAGCCCTCATTCACCAAGAGTTCCGCGATGCCAGAGGCGACGTAGTAGCCATCTGCGTCGTACACAACCACGTGCCCCGGCGCGGGTCTGTCGCCGTTCATGATTTGTTCCGGCGTGAGCGCGCGTTCGCACCCCACAATCGATTCAACCTGGCCCGGTTGGGAACCATCGCGGACCCACGACGAACCAGTGGCGATCACGACGATGTCCGCGCCGTAGTCGAGTACGTCGGCGGCCGTGAGACGTCGGCCGGTGATCACCTCGACGTTGTCGAGCTTGGCCAGACCGATGACGCGGTGATCGATCACACGACCCCAATCGCCGAGTGTCGGAAGTTCACGCGTCCAACGCATCTTGCCGCCTAGTTCGGCCTCGGCCTCGACGAGGTGTACGGCGTCAAACCCTCTCTTGCCCAGCACCATCGCGCATTCCATCCCGGCGGGACCTCCCCCGACCACCAAGATCGATCGCGTCGGATTGGTTGCGGGGGTGAAGATTTCGGGGTGCCATCCCCGACGCCATTCCTCACCAGCGGTCGCGTTTTGGATGCACCCGACGTGACCGAAGGACTCCTCTCGCAGGATGCATAGATTCGACCCGGTGCACTCGCGGACTTCGTCGAGCCGTCCCTCGCGGA
>JBBRLC010000003.1:0-17387 GCA_038231595.1 Candidatus Nanopelagicales bacterium
CGACGCCACCCACAGTGAGATCGACGCTGGTGACGTCGAAGCCGCGCTCGGCAATGAAGACAGCGTTTCGGCCTTCGCCTTCGGCAAGACACAACGCACGACCGACGGCGAAGCGAGAGATGTGTTCGCGCAGGAAACTGTTCGGTTCGGTCCCGTAGACGTAGCTGTTGGTCGCGTACCGCTGTTCCCACATTGCGAGCGGCGTCGTCGGTGTTCCCGCCGGCGACGAGTTCGAAGCGTCGTCGCTCATCGGGTTGTCGTCCTGTTCGTTGCCTGCTGGCGCGTCGGCCCGTTCACCGTTTGCATGTGACCTACTCCCATGGTGCATTCCATCAGCGGTCTAGTGGAGTTTCATGAAGAGTCGTTCGACCTCAGCGAGCGGGTAGCCCTGGGCGTTGGCTTCGTCGGGGTGTTCGAGGCAGTAGGCCAAGCCGGCGGCGAGAAGTTTGAAGCCGGTTTGTTCGAGCGCGCGCGTCGCGGCGGACAGTTGGGTGACGATGTCGCGGCATTCCGCGCCTTCGTCGAGCATGCGTTCGACTGCGCGTACTTGGCCTTCGGCGCGGCGTAAGCGTTTGCGGAGGTCGTTTCGGATGTCGTCGGGAATTTGCATCGATTGCCTCGTTCACCTAGTGGTTGAAGTGGACTTCGGGGAGGTGTCGTGCGAGCCATTGGGGGAGGTACCAGTTGCGTTCGCCGAGGAGTGCCATGGTGGCGGGCACGACCAAGACTCGAACGATCGTCGCGTCGAGGAGCACGGCGAGGGCGAGTGTGACGCCCAGTTCCGATGGCGGGATCGGGCCGGTGACACCGAACGCCACGAACACGGCGATCATGATGAGCGCGGCGTTGGTGATTGGCCGGCCGGTGCGGGCGATGCCCTGGCTCACCGCGAGGTGCGTGTCTCGGGTGAGTTCGTACCGTTCGCGGATCGCTGCAAGCAGAAACAGTTGGTAGTCCATCGAGAGCCCGAACAGTAGGGCGAAGAAGAACAAGGGTGCCCACGCGTCGACGAAGCCCTGTGAGTGCACGCCAATAAGTGCGGTGCCGATGCCGTGTTGGAACACGATGGTCGCGAATCCGAATGCGGCGCCGACGGTGAGCAGGTTCATGACGACTGAGAATGTAGCGATGACGAGGCTGCGGAACACGACCAGTAGGAGTAGGAAGGCGACGATCAAGATCAGTCCGATTGCGAGTGGTGCGCGTCCTGTCAAGACATCTGTGAGATCGTGATTCTGTGCGGCTGGACCGCCGACCAGCGTTCCAGGAACTCCCGCTTCCTTGGCGCGAAGTCTCGACACGAGCCGTGATGTCGCGGGGTCGTCGACTGGCGTGGAACCCACGACGCGCACGACGACGCGCCCACTCGCGGCGGGCGCAGCGACGACCCGTGCATCGACCACCCCTGTTGTTCCCGCGGCGATCCGCGCGACGTCAGCTGCAGACGCGGCTGGTGTGGTGATGAACACGGGCGCAGCCGCGCCGGACCCGAACGCCGACACGAGCGTGTCGTAGCCGTCGCGGCTGGTGCGGCCTTGGTCAACGACGTGCGCGCCGGGCATACCGAGCTTGATTCCGACGGCGGGCGCAGCGATCGCCAGCAATAATGTCGCGCCGATCGCGAGCACGATTCCCGGGCGGCGCAACGCCACGCCGGTGACGCGCTGCCACCGTGTTTCGGCTGCGATGTCGGGGTCTTCGCTGCCGTGTGGGTGGCGTGTGCCGCGGGTCACGAGGACGCGATCACCGAGCGCGACGAGCACAGCCGGGAGCAGGGTGAGTGATGCCGTCGCCACTGCGATGACAGAAAGGACCATGCCGAGCGCCATCGAGCGGAACACCATGACCGGCACGATGAACACTGCCGCGAGTGAGAACACGACTGTCAACGCAGAGAGGAAGACCGCTTTGCCGGCGGTGGCGAGGGTGTTGGCGATTGCTTCGATTGGATCGAGATCTTCGGCTCGTTCTTCGCGATATCGACTCACGATGAACAGGCTGTAGTCGATGCCGACCGCGAGGCCGATCATCATGGAGAAGTTCATCGACCAGACCGACAGTGGTGTGGCGAGTCCGAGGAGGTGCAGCGAAGCGAATCCGACGGCTATTCCCGACACGGCGAGGAGCAGCGGGATGGTTGCAGCAACAACGCTGCCGAACGCGATGAGCAACAAGATGATGCTCGGTATCGCGGAGAGCAGTTCGGCCTTGTGGAGCGCTTCCTCGTTCGTCTTGTTGAAATCGGCCCAGACCGGCCATTCGCCAGTCACTTCGGCCTTCGCTCCGGCTGTGAATCGCAGACTCCCGACGTAGCCCGCGAGGTGCCGTGCCGACTCGGGAAGTGCGGCGTCGGTCGTGCCCTTCAGCGCGACTGGAATGAGAGCGGTGAGGCCATCGCGCGAAATCAGTCCAGATGCTTTCGGTTGTGCGAGCGGGTTGATGACCGACGCCGCGCCAGGCGCATTGTGTAACTTCGCGACGAGTCCAGCCACGCCCGACGGATCACTGATGATCGCGGTGGGCTGGTGAAACACGACGTAGGCGGCCTCGGCGCCGAGTTGCGCGAAATCGCGGCGGATCTCGTCGCGAACCCTTTGCGAAGTCGAGCCCTGTGCTTCCCAGCCTGCGCCCGACAGTGCGCCCGTCAGGGTCAGCGCCAACGGCGCTGCTGCCAGAACCACTAGCAACCACACCACGATGACGCGCTTGCGGCGCCGGGCCGAGAACCGCGCGATCCCCGCCAACCAACCGGTCGCTGCGCCGGCACCCAGTGAATGGGAATCGGAGAGAACTGCTTGCGCTTCTATACCCATAGGGGTATATTATAGATACCGGGTAGGGTATGCAAGCCCACTCACGAAGAAGCGAGGTTGGTATGACATTCTTTCGATGGATGAGTAGTTCCAATGGTCGACTTGTGCGCGTTGTCGCTGGCGCCGCGTTGGTCGTAGTCGGCGTGATTGTCGGGGGCGCGTGGCTTGCACTCAGTGTCGTCGGGCTCGTGCCGCTACTAGCCGGGGTCTTCGACGTTTGCGTGTTCGCACCTCTTGCCCACATGCCGTTCGCGGGCCATACCCTCCGAAACAGTCTGGTCAAAAAGTAGTTCCGTCATCCAAAAGAGCAAGGCGAGGCCAGCCATGGGCTGCTCACGCGATCTTTACAGTTCCATCGCGTCAACCTGTCATTGGTCTGCCATCATTGTCGGTAACGGAAAGGACTCCTCATGATGGCAATACGAATCACGATGATTGCGGTCAGCGCGGCGCTCGCTGCGGTGTTGCTCGCCAGCGGCCACATTGTGGTCGGCATTCTCATCGGCGTGCTTGCGGCACTGCGCGCTGTGTTGGTGCTGAAGGGCAACGCGCGTCGTCAGCACATACGCGAACAACTTCGCGTTCGCGGCGCTTGGCGTGAACAGCGGGCCGCCGGATACGGCAAAGGCTGAATGATGCACACGCTCAGGCAAGCCAATGCTCGACTGCGTCACACGCCCTCGCCCGCTACGCCACACACCAAGCCGCACGCGATGAGATCCACCGCGACGTCGATGAGCGCGTGATTTGGGGGAGAGGCGCTACGGAGTTCGCCGGCGATAGCACCGAACAGCGTTGCGAGCAGCACAAGCGCAACGCGATCAGGTTCCACGTCTGCACGAATGCGACCGAGTCGCTGTTCGTTTCGCAGATACTGCGCGAGCGAGGCCGGCGGACCTGGCGGCAGCGCGTCTGTGTCGTGTCGTCGTCGTGCGAGTTGCGGGTCGGCGATGATCGCGAATTCGAGTGGCGCCAACTCTCGGCCGATGATCGCAAGTTGATGCAACGATTCACGCAGGTTCGTTGCGACATCGCCAGTTCCGGCGCGATCCCTAATGTCCGAAACCCACGCGAACTCGTCAGCGTGCTGTTCGATAACTGCGGCGAAGAACAGTTCCACCTTGTCACCGAAGTGCCGGTAAATCGTCGCTTCGCTCACGCCCGCTGCTGCGGCGATCGCGCGTGTTGTTGCACCCGCATAGCCGTGGGACTGCACGACCGAAGCGGTCGCGGCGATCAGCCGTGCTCGGGTTTGTTCCCCTCGCAGTGTGGTTGGCATCTGATCCTTGCCTTGACATAGAAGTGAGCGCTCACTTACATGTGACATGACCTCCGAGCAGCACAACCCAACCATCGCGCACCCCCGACACTCGGTGGGGGCAATAGCAGCGGTGGCCATCGTCGTGATGGCGAGTGCCTGCGGCTCCGACACTGCGACCAGGCCATCTGCAGCATCAAAGACCACCGCCTCGCAACACTCGGCCGGCGCGCACGACATGGCGAACATGCCGCACGCGCCGGTGCCACCCAAACCGATCCCAGTACTCCCAACCGGTTTTCTCGACGCAGATCACGTCGACCTCGGTGGCACACCGGGCACGACTCTTGCGCAACAACACGCCGCCGAGGCGATGTTGCGCAACACGATCCGCACGCTTCCGCGCTGGGCCGACTACAACGCAGCGATCCGAGACGGCTTCGTTTCGCTCGACGGCGGCATCACCGGTTTCGATCACATGATGCATTGGGACTGGATCGATGACGGCCGGACCTTCGATCCAACGCATCCCGAGTCACTCGTCTACGTGGTGGACATGAAGACGGGCGCTCGCAAATTGCAAGCTGCGATGTTTTTCCTTCCTGATGGTGTCACCCTCGACAACGCACCCAACACATACGGCGCGCTTGTCCAATATCACGTGCATCAGGACCTGTGCTTCGTTCGCAACGGAGTCCATTCGCATCTTGGCGGCATCGCAGATCCGAAGAGTGCGTGCCCCAAAGGATTGCAGCGGCTCCCGAATCCGATGGCGCATGTGTGGGTTGTTCCCAATCCCTGCGGACCGTTCGCCGCGCTCGACGGAATCGGCGGCGGGACGACGAAGTCGGGCACACATGCCTGCGATCACGCGCACGGCTCGCCTTCGAACTGAGGCGGACAACGAGTTGCAACATTGCTGGCAGGATCGCCGCGGTGTGCTCCGGCATTTCCAAACGACCTGCCGGCTCGATCAGCGTTTGGCTTGCGGTTGTTCAGTCCCTGTGTGGACAGGTTGAGACGCTGTAGCGGAGGTGCATGACGCCGTTGTCGAATCGGTGCTCGTCGAGGAGTTCGAGGTTGGCGCGGATGCCTGCCGGGAGGGCTGGCTTGCCACCGCCGAGGATCATGGGCCAGACGAACAGCTGGCACTCGTCCACAAGGCCGGCCTCGAATGCCCGAGCAGCGAGGTTCGCCCCGCCGATAGTGAGGTTGCTGGCGGCTTCGGCCTTCAATTCTTGGACCGCGTCGGGGTAGAAATGTCGTTCGAGGCGAGTGGTTGCTGTGGGGACCGCGGCCAGAGTGGTGGAGTAAACGACCTTGTTGGCTGCCAGCCAAGCACGGGCGAAGTCGGCGGTGAGCTCTGATTGCTCGGCGATCGCCGGGTTGGTCTCCCAGACCGCCATCGTCTCGTAGAGCCGCCGCCCATACAGGAATGTGCCGACGGATCTCAGCAGGGCGGTTTGTACTGCGAACACATCGTCATCGGGCGGTGCCCAGTCGAACGCGCCGTGTGTGTCCTCGATGTAGCCGTCGAGGGACACATTGGTGAGGTAGATGAGTCTGGCCATGTCGCTACACCTCGGCCTCGGTCGCGACGGCCTGGATATGGGTAAAGGCGGCGCTAGCTGTTCGGACGAGAATGGTTGTGATCGCCACGGTGATGGCCAGGGCAGATACGCAGCCACCTCGGTAGTTGAGCCCTTTGCCGAGGCGAATCGAGCTTCTGCCGCGGCTGTTCAAGGTGAACCGTCCTGCGCGCACACTGCCGCTCGCGCCGCGCTTCGAGAGGTTGATCCAGCTGTTCTTGCTGATGCGGATTCGCTTTCGATAGTTCCAACCCATTTTTTCTCCTGGCGTCGACAGTCTGCGCCCGATGAGCAAACTACTGGCCGACGCGTTCGCGAACCGTTGCGATCTGGTGTGGAGCGCATGCCTGCGATCACGCGCACGGCTCGCCTCCGAACTGAGTTAATGCCGCTGGTGCCGACTCAGAACAGGACGTCTGACGGCGCGCGGTGATTCAGCTGCTGGTAAGCGTCAGCGTCTCGTTGGCGGCGCGTACCGACGCGAGGAGTTCGTAGGGGCCTGGATCGAGTCGGTTGCACCACGCCGCGACCGTCGTGTCGTGCGTTGCGTCGTACGCCAGGATCGCTTGCGCGCCTGGTGACGCGCCGCCGTGCCCGTGGATCACGAAGTGCGGGTCGAGGAGGAGGTCTTTCGCACGCAGCGTGCTCACGGCGGCTTCGAGCGACGTGCGTTGCGACGCGGGGAGCAATGAATTGGTGGCGAAGAGTGCGTGTCCGAAGGTGAGGAGGTCGGGAAGCGTCGAGAACAATCCGGCACCGGCGGGATCGGCTGTGAGCGCGGCGTTGCGAGGGAAGGTGCCGATGTCGACGGGGGCTCCGTTGCCCGTGATGTCAAACAAACCATGGAACACGACTTCGTTCGCAGCCTTGAGGTTGTCGGGTCCGTACACCGTGCGGCGGAGGCGCAGCGGCGTGATGATCCGCTCGTCGAAGAGCTGGCCCAGACTCTTGTGCGTGATGCGTTGCAGGATGGCACCGAGCACGATGTAATTCGCGTTCGTGTAGTGGTATTCGGCGCCGGGACGCGCCACCGGCGGAACTGCGCGGACGAGGTCCAATACCTCCTGGTACGAGAAGTCGCGTGCGAGGTTGGCGAGTACGAGCGCGCGCAGTTCCGGGCCGAAATCGTTGCCGAAATCACCCATACCGCTGCGGTGGCCGAGCAACATCTCGACAGTGATCTGCTGCCCACGGGGCCATGCGGTGATGTACCGACTGACGGTGTCACCGAGCGCGAGGCTGTGTGTAGCAACCAGTTGGTACGCGGTGGTCGCCACGAACAATTTCGTGATGCTGCCAGCGAGGAACTGGCTATCGCTGTCGAGTCCGATGCCCGGTGCGAGCCGGCCTGAGGTCGCGAAGTGTGTCCTCCCGTCACTGGTACGGAGTCCTATCGCGGCTCCGGGCGACTTGCACCAAGCTCGGTAGCGGCTTGCAATCGTGTCGAGCTTCGTTTGCGGGATCATGATCGTGCGGGGCGTAGTCGTCGTCGCGAGTCGGTTCGTGCGTTTCGGTAGCGTCGATGCGCTGCAGGCGGTCGCGAGCAATGGGATCATGATGATCGTGGCCATGGTGCGATTCAAAGCGCACCCGCTGGTGAGAGTGCTGCCACGACGAGCGCGATCGCGACTTCGCGTGCGCGGGCCTCATCGATGTCGGGCGGCTCGGGATCGCGGTGACGGTGTCGGGCCCACCATGTGACGGTCTCGAGCATGAACCGCGCGGCTGGGTCAGGCGAAACCGATGTGGGCAAAGATCCGATTCGCTCGAGTCGCGAGCAATAGGCGACGAGCTGATCGAGGAGTCGAACGCGCACTCGCCGGTAGAAGAACGTGCCGAGATCTGGCGCGTCGTGCGCGCTGCGTTCCATCGCGTCGGCGACGACCCGTGTGGCGGCGAGTAAGTCGAAGAGTTCACCGACGATGCTGCGCATCTGCGTCTGGATCGCGGTGCGGACCATTCGACCGGTCAGGGCATTTTCCAGCGCCGCGACATGCAGGTGCGCATCAACCGTCGCGTCGAGTTGGGAGATCAGCGCGGCGCGATCCGGTGTCGCCGCTGGGAGGTCTCTGCCTTCGGTGATATCGGTGAACGGGCGTTCGGCGCAGAGTGTGAGTAGCGCGCCCTTGCCCTCGACGTAGTTGTAGAGCGTGCCGACGGATACGCCCGCCATTCGGGCGACGTCGGTCATCTGCGCTCTCGCGTACCCGACCTGCGCGAACACTTCGGTTGCGGCATCGACAATGTCGAGCAGGCGTTGCGGGCTGCGACGGGGCGGCATCACATAACTATAATGAATGATTCAATATAGTGTCAAGGGCCGTGTCTATGCGGACTTCTGTGAACCGCAGGTGCCGGTCAGGGTGATCGGCGAACGTCGGCCCGAAGACGCGCGACGGAATTTGACTGTCCCAACCGCTCGGTATCATTGCGATATGACTCCGAAGGATCAGATCGTCGAGGCGATGCGTACTGCCATTCAGGCTGAGCAGCGCCCGGCTGAATCGTTCGATCCGAGTGAAGCAGTGCCCGCCGACGAGATGGCGGCAGAACTTCGCGAGATCTTGGCGCAGCGTTGGCCTGGGAAGTAACTGGGCGCGAGGTTCTTCGAGCGTGGGCTGCAACGTGCGAATCGGAGGGCGCGCTGCTCGCGGTGGTGCTATGGCTCGAACGTTTCTTCTCGGCCGGACCCGATGTCAACGATGATGTGTTGAGCGCAGTCATGCGTGCGCACGTTGAGGGCGAAATTCTGATGAGTCATGATTGCCGGAGCTGGTAGCAAGACGGTATGGCTGAAGTTGTTGCGGTACACCTCTGCGAGCAGCACGGCTTCTCGAAACGCGCGGTACCGCACATCGATCTCGTCGCTGGAGTAGGCGTACTTGGCGATGTGCATGCCGGACCGTTCGTGCAGCATCTGAGTCGAGTGGCTGCCGACCCGACTCAGCCGAACCTCCGTCAGGTGCACCTCATTGCAGCGGAGCTGTTCGATCTACTCGCGGATGTTGGCCATCACGTTAAACCGGGCGAACTTGGTGAGAACATCACGACTGCGGGCTTGGATCTACATTCACTCGCCGTCGGGACGACGATGGTCATTGGCGACGACGTCATTCTCGCTGTCACCGGATTGCGCAACCCATGCAATCAAATCGAGCGGTTCCAACCGGGTCTCCTCAGCGAGGTTGCGCAACGGTCCGACGACGGAACTCTCGTACGTCGTGCTGGAGTCATGGCGGTGGTGATCCTGGGTGGCACCGTACGCATCGGAGACCGCATCCGAACGGCTACTCCTCCAGGTGCACCGCGCCCGCTAGATCGCGTTTAGAAGGCGCCCACCGCAACTGTTGTCCACTCAGATCTGCCGATCCGCGTTGCTCAAGTCGGTTCAGTATGTTGCGGTGGTGGATCCCTTCGTCGTGGCGAAAGTGATGGAACAAGCGGGGGTGTGGTGGGCGATCGCGGGTGGCTGGGCGATCGACCTCTGGCTTGGTGCGACCACGCGAGCGCACCACGATGTGGAGGTCGCAGTTCGTCGTGAGGACCAGGAGCTGGTCTATTCCCTGTTTCCATCGAGTTGGCAACTGGAATGTATTGATCCACCGGGGAGCGGGTGGCGGCCGTGGCGCGATGACGAGGAGATCGCGCCGCCGTCGTTTCAGACGAAGGCTCGCGGTCCAGCGATCGAGTTCGACTTGTTCTTGGAGTCCACCGAAGACGACATGTGGGTCTTCCGGCGCGACGGTCGCGTAACCAGGCCGTTGAATGAAGTGCGGGTCGCGACACCGCTAGGTATCCCTGTGGTCGCGCCCGAGATCCAGTTGCTGTACATGGCGAAATCGGCGGAACCGAAGAATCAGCATGACTTCGAGGTTGCGCGACCCGCCCTGACTTTCGAAGCGGCAGACTGGTTGAGCCGATCGCTGGCGCTCAATCTTCCAGACCACCGCTGGCGGGCAGCACTCGCGTAGACGGCTGCCCGGCGGGCTTGCGATATCGCTCCCGGTTCGGGCGAGCGGAGTGGTTTCTAGTGCACCATGTTCGGGCTGATTTCCTGCAGGATCGTGTCGACAGTGTTGTCGACCGTGAGTTCGCTCGTGTCGATCCATAGGCCGATCCGGTCCGTCTCGGCCCGCAGTTCAGCGTCGAACATGGCCGGGGTAAACGTTGTGTATCCCGTTTTCGACCTCGCCGATTCGCGGCAAGCTACGACTTCCGGTGAAGGGGTAAGTACGACGACGCCCACCGGTCGAGTGCGCAACATGTCGATGAACCGTTGGAGTTCACGACCGATAATGATGTCTTGAACAACGGTGGTGAAGCCGGCCTCGACGTAGGTGTCGGCGGCTGCAGCAGCGAGCTTGTGCCGGAGTCGTAAGTCGTTGATGGCCTGCGGTGTGGGGTCTGGGGTCATTGCCTCGTAGCCGTTCACGACGAAGCGGCGGAAGGAGTCGCCTCGGACGTGAGCGGAACGTGGGAATCGCGCGGCGAGAGATTCCGCGACCGTCGACTTGCCTGCTGCCATCACGCCCGTCACGACAAAAAGCTGAGGAAGATCCATTCGTCAATTGTGCCACTGAGCCCATGACCCTGGGCATTGCGCTTCCATCACGCCGCTGCACGACGGATCGCAATATCTGCTGTGGCGGTTCAGTTGTGATCGGCCAGTTCGGCACGCGTGTCGGGACGTGACGCGGTCCGTCGGGGACGGCTGAGAAACCATGCCGCGGTCTGCAACGGCGCTCCGAGGAAATAGAGAGTTGCGCTTCGACTGTTGTAGATGATGAGGAGTGTCCAGTAGACGGCGGCGGCGGCTGCGCCAGCACCTGTGCTTTGGCCGCTGCGATACTGGGCCGCGGCAAGGGTGCTCAGGACGATGGGTGGCAGACCGATCGTCATGGTCCAAATCAACCACGCGTGTGTGCGGTCGGAGTTTCGTAGGATCGCAAAGAGCAGGATCAGAACGGTGGTGCCCGCAGCAGCGAGCGATAGCCAAGTGGAGAGTTTGCGACTGCGCTCTCGTTTCGGAAGGTCAGACACCTGCTCAGCTTGCCCGATTCGCATGCGATACGCAACTAGCCACGGCGCTACGGCAAACCGTTATCGAGAACCCAAACACTCCAATCGGACGTCAGTTCCTCGACGAACGATTGAACTGCTACCTCATCGCCGTTCGGTTACGACGGGCTCGTAGCGAGCGCTCGAGCATCGCGCGGCGGTCGGTCACGTGGTGGGCGGACGATGCCGCACGCATGAGTGGGAACCGCTTCGGGATGCTCGCCCGCGATGGTCCCGCATCCGCTGCTTCGAGCACGAGATGACCGATCAGGACACGAAGCGCGGCGCCTTTGCAATAGACCGCGCATGGTGAGTGCGTCGAGTCCTTGGCGCCGCACCAGCGCGATTGCGCCGTCGAGAATCGTCGTCGACGAGGTGCCGGTCCCGATAGTGGGTCCGTTCGACGTACTCGTGCGGGTCGGTGTTGCCGCCTTGAACTTTCGCGACACCAAGCAACGCCGCGACCCATCAGCAGAGGTGATGCACCAATTCGGATGGAGGCAAACGATGTGGAGCGGGTGACGTCGACGCGGTGCGTGTGTGTCGCCTGGACGTAGGGTGGGGTGATCGCGGCACCCCGTGCGGCATTGAATAGAGGTCCCAGTGGCTCGCCCTTTCGCTCGTGTCACGTCCGCCGTCGCCTTCACCGTCGTCGTATTCGCGGGATGCGGCGGAAGTTCCTCGAAGGCCGCCCCAACGACGGTTGCGTCATCATCGACGGTCGCGACCAGCCCGAGCGCGAGGTCGACATCGTCGTCGGTTCCCAACACCGCAGCAACATCGCCGGTGAAGGCCGCCCGTGGGTTGTCGGCTCCCACCGCTCGAATCGCCGGGATCGCCGGAAACAACACCGGTACTGGCGTTCCCGGGCCTGCAATCAAGGCCAGTCTCGACGGTCCCTCGTACGTCGCGTTCGGTACGCATGGTTCGCTCTACCTCATCGAAAGCGCCAAGAGTCGACTCCTTCGCATCCACGACGGAAACATCACGGTCGCCTACACCGCGGGTCGCAACGACGGACCGATCGGTGGACTCGCGGTCGGCCCAACCGGCAAAGTTGTACTGCTCACTCACGTTGGTCTGCTCGAGATCACCGGCGACGGCAGGTCGAGCACCATCGCAACCCTTGCGCAACTCGGCGAGGCCGTAAGCCCGGGCTCGCAGTCGCCGATGACATTCGACCGAGCCGGCAACCTCTACATCGCGAATAGCAGCCGCTACAAGGTGTTGCGCCGAACGCCGGCCGGTGTGATGAGCGTATTTGCAGGCAACGGGGTGTTCGCCGTCGGGCCACCGACGGGTGACGGCGGCCCAGCTACTTCGGCGCCGATGGTTGCAACGACTGCGCTGGCTGCCGACGCCATCGGAAACGTGTTCATTGGCCAGACCGACGGTGCGATCCGCAAGGTTGCCGCCGACGGCAAACTCAGTACCGTTGCGGGCGCCGGGAACACTTCGCTTGCGAACGGCGATGGCACGTTCGCACCCGACGGCAGCAACGCATCCGATCTCGACTTCGTCACGATCAACGCGATCGTGATTGACAGCAAGGGTCGAATGTACGTTGGCGATTCGCAGTCGAGCGCGATCGTGCGCATCAACCTCGATGCGACGATCACATTCGTCGGTGGCGATCAAGGGAACCTAAAGGAACCCACCGATACACCACGTCCGGCGAATGAAACCCGAATTGCCGACGCGAACAATCTTGCCTTCGACAGCGTTGGTGCATTGTTCGTGGTCGAGGCAGGCATGGTGCTCCGCCTTGAAAATGTCGCGAAAAGTTGACGCGGTCGTAACGCTGCAATCACTTGCTGCTCGTCGACAGGGCTGGTTCCCGTTCCCAATGGGCCGCGCTCTGCGGTAGCCGCCGACGCCGAAGCGCCTGCGGCCACCGCCGGTGACGATCGCTGCTACGCGTGCGCGCAGGTCACGTTGGGATTCCAGGGTGCGAACAGACCGTGCGGGTTGTGCTTCCACAGCCAAACGTGCAGCGCGTAGAAGTCGGGCAATCCGTAACGGTTTCCCGCGGCTACGAACATGAACTCTTGACCGAATAGCGACGGTGGCGCAGTGTTGCCGGCACCCTCCCACGCGGCCTTCGTGACGACATACTCCACGGCCACGAGACGCATCCGGCCGCTCGCCTGCGGTTCGTACACCAATGCTTCGGGCTGGCGTGCGAGTTCACGCGCATCTCCGACGAGACCACCTTTGACGTAGTGGATGCCCATCGCTCCCTCACCGGGTTTGTCGATGCAGGCGATGCCGTTCATGTCAACTAACAACCCATAGCCGGCTTTACCGGCGGCGTCGAAGTTCTGAAACTGTTTGGTGCTGGCGCGGAGTTCGTCGAGCCCCGAGCCCGTCGAAGCCGAGGCGGTCGTCGGAACGAACATCGCAAGGCTGGCAACACCCGCGATTGCGAGTGCGAGTGCGACGGCACGATTTTGAGGAATGCGGATCATGGCGTTTTTCCCTTCGGATCAGTCGGATGTTGGCGCGCTGTAGAAGAACGGGTCGAGTACACCGACACGGTGGATCTCGTCGATCGGTAGACCGGTGCTGCCGGCCGCCGCTCGAATCGCCTCCGGTGACGGCGCGTCGTAGATGCACCACGTGGTCGCATCGTCGTCACCTACGTACGAGTGCACCCACGTGACGCTCTGGTCGAGGTTGGCGCGCACGATGGCGTCGACCTGTTTGTGACCGCTGGTATCCGTGGGGAACGCAAGTCCGTCGGGGAATGTGCGGTGTACGAGGTACCTGGGCATGTTGTCTCCTCCTTCTCGAACGCCGGCATTGTGCCGACTCGTTAGAAGGTACGGACACACCGTGTTCTTGAAATCGGGAAACACTCCCTATATTGCGCCGACAGCACCCTCGACTTTGAGGTCGAGGCCGAGCGCATCGGCGGCGCGGGCCACGTGGCGGCGAGTCGTGACCGCGAGTTTCGACAGCACCGACGACACATGATGGTCGACGGTTTTGGGCGATAGCACGAGCCGAGCGGCGATCTCGGTGTTTGCGAAGCCGGCCGCCAGCAAAGCCGCGATTTCCTGCTCGCGCGCGGTGAGCCCGGCCGCGTTGGCGCGAGTTGCAGCACGCGGACCACGTGGAATTTCGCGCACGCCCATGGCGCGCAGCGACCGAGTTACTTGCAGTGCGCGTGGCCGCGCGTTGAATTCGTTGAGGCGAACGAGTGCTTCGCGGAGGTCTGCTTCGTCGCTGCTCTGTCCCAGAGCATCGGCCGCTTCGTAACTGCAGCCGAGCGCGTCCCATATTGTGGCCGCGCCCCGAAAATCACCGGCCAGCATCAACACGAACTGGTCGGCCAACTTTGTCTGCGGCTCCCAGTCGATTCCGGCGCGGCGGCACCACACCGCTATGGCACCGGCGAACCAAACATCGCCGCCGTCGGTCGAGGCGACGGTCTGGCGCATCTCGCGTTCGAGCGCGGCGTGATCGCCGGTGAGCGATGCCGCCTCGGCGCGCGCGAGTCGCAACGGAAGTTGTAGTTGCGGTTCTCCATATGGCAACGCGAGCAGCCACGCCTCGTCGAGCGCCGCCGCCCACTCGGGGTCACCCCGACGTGCCCGGATCGTGCCCAACAGCTTCAGTGCCAGGCAGCGGTTCGAGGCGGCCACGTCGGGCTCCGCGAGCACCGCATGGGCGCTGGCGACCGCATCATCCCATCGACCGACCAGCAACAGCGCGGCACCGCGCACGTTCACGAGGGCGTTGCGACTGAAGCGCAGTTCGAAGTTCGTCGCCACTTCGATTCCTTCATCCAAGTACGCGAGCGCGTCGATCGCATGGTGGCGAGCCAGCAACGCTTCGCCGAGGTTTTCCGACGACCGCGTGAGTTCGTGGTGGATCCCACATTTCCGTGCTCGGTCGACCGCCTCAACGAGCAGCGCAATGCCGCCATCGTCACCCGCGCACGCCAGGGCAGCGCCCAATGTGTCGAGCAAGTGCACCACAACGTCTTCGGCGTCGAAGCGCTCCGCGATCGGCAGCGCGCGCCGCGCCGTCAGAATCGCGGCCGCGTTGCGGCTCGACACCATCTGGTGCTGGGCCAAGAGCCCGAGCGCGCGTGCGAGGTCGACGGATTCGCCGAGTGGTTCGAGACGCGCGACGGAACTCGCGAGCAATGCCCAGGCGTCCTCTCTGCGACCCGCGCAGCGGCACACGCCGCCAAGCCAGGCTTCCCATCGGCCCTTTATTTGCTCGTCTGTGCTGCCGGCGACGAGTTCCTCGCCAGCCGCGATTGCTCCGTCGAATTGTTCGGTGCGTTCACACGTGAAGGCGCGGCCTTCGAGCAGTTGGGTGCGATCGGGCGAGTTCGCAGGGATGTGCGAGAGCGCGCTGCCGAACAGTCGTGCCGCTTCTCGATAGGCGCCGAGATCAACACAACGCTTCGCCGCGCGACCTGAAAGATCGACAATTCTTTCGGCGTCGCCCGCGCCGATCGCGTGATGCGCGAGTTGCACGATGTCGCCCTGGTCCATCAGTGCGTCGAGCGCACGCGCGTGGAGCGCTCGGCGACGCAGCGGTGCGAGCGCAAGCTCTATGGAGTCGCGGCTGAGATCGTGGCGGAAGGCTTGCACGCGATGGTTCCCCTCGAGGAGTCCCGCACCGACGCACTCGTCGATCGCTTCCGGTCCGCACTCGGCGACCCGGCAGATGATGTCAACTTCGGCGCTTCGGCCGAGTACTGCAGCGGCATCAAGCGCGTTGCGCGCTGCGCGGCCGAGCAGCGCGGCGCGCCCGAGTATCGCGTCGCGCACGGTGGGTGGTATTCCGGGCGATCCTTCGGCGAGGAGTTCGCTCACGAAGAACGCGTTGCCGCCAGTTCTGGCGTGCAGCTCCACCGGGTCGACATTGCTGCCGGCCGCGAGCGTGCGCACCGCGTCGAGTGAAAGCGGCGGCACCGTGAGGCGACTCACGCAGGGCCCGACGAGTGCGCCCGCGGTGCGCCGCAGCGGATGGTCCGACGCCAACTCGATGCGGTGCGTGACGATCATCAGACAACGCAGCGCCTCGAGCCGTCGCGCAACGAAACGGATGAGGTCGAGCGTGGCTTCATCGGCCCAATGCACATCTTCGAACACGACGATGACCGGGCACGGCGGCGCCGCGAGTTCTCCCAACATCGCGTCGAAGGTGTCGGTGAGGTTGTCGGAGCCGATGGCGTTTCGCAGCGGGCCGACGCTCGTGCGGGCCATGTCGGCGATCGGTCCGAGCGGTCGCGCCGCAAAGAGGTCGTCGCAACGACCGACGAGCGAGCGAGTCGTCGTCTGTTCCTCGAGCAGCGACTGCACGAGCGCCGATTTTCCCGCGCCCGCTTCACCGGAAAGCAGCACCAGCCGTCCGCCGAGCGTGCAGTCGTGCAGCAGGCTGCGCAGCGCGGCCAGCTGCGCCGATCGTTCTACGAGTTGCGGGGTCACCGCCTCAACATAGGTGAGCGGTTGCCTCGCGTTCAACGACGACGGCAGTGGCGAGCTCGCCACGGCGGGTCGATTCCCGTTGTTGTGGCGATGTTGTGCTTCGCTGCCTGCCACCGACCGCTCGACCGGACCCCTTGCAACGACGCCGGGAGCGCGGCGCAGAGACGGTTGTGGAAGTAACCACGATGCGCCGGATCGAGGATAGCAACGTCAATAGTGTCTGCATCTATTGATCTTGTTGATCGCCGAGAACGAAGCCGATCCGGTCGCACCCGCGCCGAAGGCCGGATCGTGCTGACATCCGGTATCGACGCGGTCCTGGCTAAACGAGTGGAGCGGGTGACGGGGATCGAACCCGCATGACCAGCTTGGAAGGCAAGAAGTCCTGTATTCGTAGGGACTTCTACGGAATTCAGGTGCAGGTCAGAAGGTCTCGTGCACGTCGGTGGACCGGAGCGAACGACAGCGTCCGCGCGATGGACGCGCGATGGAATTTGACTGTCCGAACCGATGGGTATCATTGCAGTATGACTACGAAGGAACAGATCGTCGAGGCGATCCGTACCGCCATTCAGGCTGAGCAGCGCACTACTGAAGCGTTCGATCCGACTGAGGCAGTGCCTGCCGACGAAATGGCGGCGGAACTTCGCGACATCATGGCGCAGCGTTGGCCTGGGAAGTAACTGGGCGCGAGGTTCTTCGCGAGTGGGCGGCTACGTGCGAGTCAGAGGGCGCGCTCTTCGCAGTCGTGCTGTGGCTCGAACGATTCTTCTCGGCCGGACCGGACGCCGACGACGATGTGTTGAGTGCCGTGATGCGTGCACACGTTGAGGGCGAAATGCTGATCAACTACGCGATCGAACGCTCTGCAAACCAGACGATTCGAATTGTCGCGATCTTCGATCTCTCCGCCGGGTCGTAACTGCAGACATCTGCGATCTATTGCGTGATTCGCGTTTGCGTCGAGCGGTTTGTCAAACGCCGACGTACCCGCGGGCCGCCAAAGGCTCGTGGTGTCGATCATGAGCGTGGCGAGGAGAGGACGCCTGGGATATCGGCACTGAGCTGCTCAAACGAGGTGGAGCGGGTGACGGGGATCGAACCCGCATGACCAGCTTGGAAGTGCGGCACATGCGAACTGTGGTGAACCGTGCTGAACCATCCTGGCCGATCAGTCCCTGTTCGTGAACTGCACTGAACGGCGCTGAACGACTGCGGA
>JBBRLC010000004.1:0-16156 GCA_038231595.1 Candidatus Nanopelagicales bacterium
CCATCAAGGGCGCCCGCGCGGGCACTGAGATTGAGTCCGCACGCAGGGTTCTTGGCCAGTTCGGATTTGCACCACCTGAAATTCTTACCCTCGGAGTGGGCGCGATTGCGACGCCCACAACGGTGATACGGCTCTCGCGCACGACTTCGCACTAGATTTGAATCGCCGGGTCTCGCCCGGCCGCCGTCGGAAAGGTCGAAAACGCATGTCATCGGATGCCCGTCGGGTTGCCCTGGGCGCCATGCAATCAGCGCCAGGGTGGGCGGATGTGCTGATTCCGTGGAAGGGGGCCGCGGCTGAAGCTCGCTTGGCTGCGCGGGGGGTGGAGCCCTCAGTCGTGACGGCCACGGCTGCGGCGTGGCGCGCCCAAGATCCCGTCCATCCTGTTCAGGTTGAGCTTTCGCCGGGTCTTCTCGCGGTCGATGACTCCGTCCTTTCACCCGGCACAGCGCTTCTCGAGGGCAATGTTTCACGTGAAACATTTGATGATCCGCGGGTTGAGGGGATCTCAATGAGCGATCAAAACGCGGTTGAGGCAGTCATTGTCGAATCGCCGAGTCCAACGGAGGGCTTCGCGACGTCGAGTGATGACACGCCTCTGGCGCGAGCAGCAGCGACCGCCGTCCAAGTGCGCAGCGGCCACGCGGGGGACCTGCCTCGCCCGGATCGCACTCGGGTAATCGCGATCACGAATCAAAAGGGTGGAGTCGGGAAGACGACGTCGACGGTGAACCTGGCCGCCGCGTTAGCCGTGCAGGGTCTCAAGGTGCTCGTAGTCGACTTGGATCCGCAAGGCAATGCCTCCACGGCTCTCTCAGTGGATCACCAGATGGAGGTACCGAGCTCGTACGACGTGCTGGTAGGCGGAGCCCAGATAGGCGCGGTGATTGTCGAGGTTGAGGCGATCCCTGGGTTGTGGTGCATTCCGGCCACGCTGGATTTGGCCGGCGCGGAGATTGAACTGGTCAGCCGGGTGGCTCGTGAGCACCTCCTACGCAAGGCAATCTCGGGATACCTCAGCGAGCACGCGCGCACCCACGGGCGTCTCGATTACGTCTTGATCGATTGTCCGCCGAGTCTGGGGTTGATTACCGTCAACGCCCTCGTCGCGGCCGATGAGGTGCTGATCCCGATTCAGTGCGAGTACTACGCGTTGGAGGGATTGGGACAACTGCTGCGGACGGTGGATCTGGTCCGTGAAAACCTCAGCCCCCATCTACACGTATCCAGCATCTTGTTGACCATGTTTGATGCCCGGACTCGACTGGCGGCGCAGGTTGCCGACGAAGTCCGGAAACACTTTGCCGACAAGGTCCTACCGACGGCTATCCCCAGGTCTGTGCGGCTATCTGAGGCTCCCTCGTATGGCCAAACGATCATGACGTACGACCCTGGCTCAAGCGGCGCTTTGTCGTATTTGGAGGCGTCCCGCGAGTTAAACAGGATCTCGGCGAGTGCGAGCGCCTGATGGCGCCACGCGATCGAAGGAGAACTTTCTCCACATCTTTTCCACAGGGTGGAAGAGTCACTTTGTCGATAAAGCGAGAAACCGCTTATATGCCGAGGGCGAGGAGCTTCCGAGGATGACGCACAAACGAGGGCTCGGGCGTGGACTTGGGGCACTTATCCCGACTGGTGATACGCCGAGTGGGGGGAGGACTATCGCTTCGCCGATCGTCGACGTCTCGGACTCCCGCGGAACCGACGCGCTGGGATCGTCGAGCGCCCGATACGCCGAAATAGCGCTGACGTCGATTAGCCCCAACCCTCGGCAGCCTCGACAGAACTTCGACGAGGACGCGTTGGCGGAATTGGTCTACTCCATCCGCGAAATTGGACTCCTCCAGCCAGTGATCGTCCGTCCGTTGGCCCCGGATGGCTACGAACTTGTTGCTGGCGAACGTCGACTGCGCGCGGCCAAGGCGGCCGGACTCGACCCGATTCCAGCAATCATTCGCGACACAGCCGACGCCGATCTGTTGCGAGATGCTCTCTTAGAAAACTTGCACCGGGCCCAACTGAATCCGCTTGAGGAGGCGGCGGCGTATAGCCAAATGCTCGAAGACTTCGGCTGCACTCAAGACGAACTCGCCACGCGCATTGGTCGTAGTCGGCCGCAAGTCACCAACACCCTTCGGCTGCTGAAGTTGCCCCCCACTGTTGGGAGACGTGTCGCGGCTGGAGTCATTTCAGCAGGTCATGCACGAGCTTTGCTCACGTTGGCGGATCAGGACGCGATGGAACGGCTCGCAGGTCGCATCGTTGCCGAAGGTCTCTCCGTGCGGAGTGTTGAAGAAATCGCGGCGGTCGGATTGGTCGACGAATCGTCGACGGAGCCCACCATGCGCCGGTCACCGCGTGCCGCATCCATCCCGGCCGCGGCGGCAGACATCGCCGATCGTCTGGCCGAGGCGCTTGAGACGAGTGTCAAGGTAACGATGGGTCGCAATCGGGGGAAGTTGATAGTCGAATTTGCCAGTGTCGAGGACCTCGGGCGAATCGCCAACATCATTGACGGGTCGTAACTTCGTCGCGTTTGCCAATGCGTTAGTGACGGGCTATCGCGCCTTCGACTAGCTGACGTACGACAGCACCGAGTTCGAGACCAGCAGCTGAGATTGCTTGCGGCAGTAACGACGTCTCCGTTGTACCCGGCGCAACATTCGCCTCAAGGAACCAGGCGCCGGGGATGCCGCTTGCGCTGGAGACGATCAAGTCGGTGCGCGACCAATCGCGCAAGCCGAGCAAGTTATGGGCTGCCAATGCAACCTTGGCGGCCGCGAGAGTCGAGGACTGGTCCAGATCCGCGGGGGCAATAAATTCCGTGACACCAGCGGTATAGCGAGCGGTGTAGTCATACACACCACTGTCGGGGCGTATCTCGACGGCGGGCAATGCAATGGGTGCACGGCCGACTCCGATGTCGAGCACTGAGACGGCCACTTCGACCCCACTGATCCATTGCTCTATTAACACCGAATCTCCATAGGCAAAAGCGGCCACCATCGCTGTTGGCAATTCTTCGAGCGAATGCACGATGGAAACACCAAGAGCCGATCCGCCATGTGCAGGTTTGACGACGACCGGCAATGCGAGCCGAGCCGTCACCGCACGCAGCACCGCTGAGGCACCGAGATCACGAAACGTCGCGTGGGGCAAGCAGACACCAGCGGGCACGGAGATTCCGGTCTGGCCTAGCAATGTCTTCGCAATCGTCTTGTCATATGCCAATCGCGCCCCGCCAGGCGCCGATCCGACGTAGGGCAGGCCGAGTGCTTCGAGTACGTCGCTAATCGCGCCATCCTCACCATGCGCGCCGTGCAGCAGGGGGATCACGCAGGCCGGACGGTCCTCGGTCAGGGCGCTCAACAAGTGGGCATCGACATCGAGTACGTCCACATCGAGTCCGGTGTCGCGCAGTGCGTCGGCGACTCGGCGTCCCGATCGAATCGAGATGTCACGCTCGGCGGATAGACCACCGGCGAGGACTACAACCCGTTCACTCAACGAACGTCTCCCAACTTCTGCGCAGGTCGACCAATGTTGGGTCACAACCGCTAGGCAAGGTTTGGTGCTGGCGCACTTGCGGAACTGTCAGGTGTGTCGCGTCGAGCGGCACCCGTTGCTCTTGATCCAGTTGCTCCCGATCTAATTGCTCCCGATCTAATTGCCCCTGATCCAAAGGTTGCAACCAATTCGAGTTCGGCTTCAACCACACCGGCCAGTCGTCGTACACCTTCCCGGATTCGGTCGGGTTCTGGGTAGCAATAGGACAAACGCAGCGACTGGCGTCCTTGGCCGTCGACGTAAAACCCAGTGCCGGGGACATACGCCACCAACGCCGCTACCGCCCGAGGCAACATTGCAGTGGCGTCCAACCCCTCAGGCAAGGTCACCCAGGAGTAAAAGCCGCCTCCGGGGACCGTCCACGTTGTTCCGGTGGGCATCAGATTGCCCAGCGAGTCCAGCAACGCATCTCGACGTTCGCGGTAGACCTCGCCGAAGATCTTGATCTGATCCATCCAGGGCTGAGTGGCGAGGTATTCCGACACCGTCAATTGGGTGAGGTTCGACGGACACAGGGTCGCGGCCTCAGCCGCTAACACCAATTTTTCCCGTACTCCGTGCGGCGCGACCGCCCAGCCGACTCGAAGGCCCGAAGCGATCGTCTTGGAGAACGAACCGAGGTAGACGACACCGTCGGCTTCGTCGGCACGGATCGCGCGCGGGATCACTCCCTCGAATCCGAGCAGCCCGTACGGATCATCCTCAAGGAGCAAGATGGCGGAACTCCTTGCTACCTCGAGGATTTCGGCCCGGCGCTGGGAACCCTGAGTGATACCTGCCGGGTTCTGGTACGACGGAATCGTGTAGATGATCTTTGGCTTCTTACCCGCTGCGCGCGCATTCGCGATTGCCTCTTTGAGGGCTTCGGGGTGCAGACCCTCATCGTCCATCGCGACGTGGATGACATCGCACTCGTACGCCCTGAATACTCCGAGGGCACCCACGTAGGAAGGTGCCTCCACCAGGACAACGTCGCCTGGGTCGCAGAAAACGCGAATCACCAAATCGAGGGCCATCTGCGATCCAGCGGTGATCACGACATCATCGGGATGTGCGTGCACCCCCACCGGCGCCATCACGTCGAGAATCTGTTCGCGCAAGCGCTCGTCGCCCTGCCCGTTGCAGTACTGCAACGCAGTCGCGCCACGTTCGCGCACTAGTTTGGCAATGGTTTCTGCAATCGCATCGAGTGGGAGAGCTTGGACGAATGGCATGCCGCCGGCGAGTGAGACCACCTCAGGGCGAGCCGCGACCGAAAATAGCGCTCGGATTTCGGAGGCCGTCATGCCGTGAGTTCGCGCTGCGTAGGAATTCACCCACGGGTCGAGACGCGAACCATGCGGTTCGAGATTGGTCACGACGGTCACCTCCTTTGCAGTGTCCAGACTGAGATGCTGAGCGCGCCCCAGTCGCTGACGCGCCCGGGTGTTGGGTCCTACGATGCCGGATGAACCGATGGAGGTGCTGATGCGGGTACTGCGCTGGGCCATCGCCCTCACGATTGTCGCCGTCGGACTCGGCTTTGTCGCTGGACTTCTCTTTCCGCGCAAGTCGACTGATTTTCATCCCACTTATGACGCACCCACGTCGAAATCCTGACCCATGAGTTGGGCTTGAGGATGGGTCGCCGCATCACACCGCTCACATTGGATGAACTCCCAGACTTGATCGCGTGCTGCCGACAGTGCGTCTTTTGGGAACTGGGGCCGGTGGAAGGTGCCCGTGTTCATCGAGCGGGTGAATGTGGAACGGCTAAGGAAGAGTGGCTTTCCCACGTGCTGCTTGAGTGGGGCTCGTGTGGCCAGGTGGCGTACGTCGACGGGGAAGCCGTCGGTCACGCTGTCTACGCCCCTTCGGTGTTCTTCCCGCGGATAGCGTCGTTCCCCACCGCGCCCCTGAGTCCTGATTGCGTGGCCTTGGCCAGTCTGCGAGTGCGGGAAGATTTTCGTGCCGGTGGTTTGGGACGTGTGCTTATCCAGGCAATGGCCAGTGACCTCATCCGTCGGCGAGTACGCGCTGTCGAGGCGATTGCCGCTGGGGGAGCGCGCCAATCTGATACCGACGAGAATCAACATCCCAGCCCCGACTTTGAGTGCACCGTGCCCGCGTCGGTGTTGCTGGCGGTGGGATTCTCCACGGTGCGGGCCCATCCCCGGACGCCTCGTCTCCGGCTTGATCTGAGTAGCACCGTGACGTGGCGCGAAGACGCCGTTTCCGCTGCGCTGGAGCGGCTGCGATCACTGCGTGCACCCGTGGGAGCCCTACGTCGGAGCCCAAACGGGGGCGGTTCGTAGCCCGAAAATATCGGCTCGCGAGCTAGAGGTTTGGCGCGAAGAAACGAACGATTGCAGCGGTGATCGCATCTGCGACAGATTCGCGAAATGCCTGATCGGAGAGGCGCTCAGAGTCATCAACGTTGGTGAGATAACCGCACTCGATGCGAACGGCGGGCATGCGAGTGAGTCGCAGAATGTCCCATGTCTTCCCGTGCGTTTGTAGATCGACGAGTCCGGTTCGGGTCACCAGTTCGTCTTGAACTAATTCAGCGAATCGCTGTCCGGAAGGGCTCGACATTCCGAACCTGTCGTGGCCGTAGTAGAACGTTGCCACCCCAGTCGGTCCTGGACTTGGGGCGCGGTCAGTGTGCAGAGAGACCACCAAGTCAGCGCCAGTTTCGTTCGCGAACGTCGCTCGACCCGCTTCGTCGGGCGTTTTGTCATCGACGGCTTCGGCCGGAAGCACGCCGAGAGGTTCCTGGCCCGCAGAACCGCGCGTGAGGAGAACCTGCACGCCGATGGCGGCGAGTCGACCTTCGATGAGTTGGGCCAATTCCCACGCGACGACCGCTTCGGTGAGATGTCCGAAACAGTGACCGGTATCATGACCGCCGTGACCTGGGTCGACCACGACGACCTTGTCGGCAACCCCAGTGAGTGCGGATTCCCAGACGTTGAGTTCGCGCATCGAATGTGCGGCACCTCCGGTCACTGATCTCGCCAGGCGATCGATCGCTTTGAACGTGGCCGGACCGCACGTACCGTCGGGGTCGAGTCCCACGTTGCGCTGAAATTCGCGGACGACGTGGTCGGTTTCTGGACCGAAATGTCCATCAACCTTGCGAAGGTCGAAGCCCAGATCGATGAGACGGTGTTGGAGCGCAGCGACGTCGTCGCCACTCATCAGATGTCCGACGGTGTAGGAAAGGATGCGGTCTCCGAGTCGCCAACGCGCTTCTTCGAGCCGTCTAAACGTTTGCGGTCCAACGATTCCGTCGACGGTAATGCCATGCGCTTGTTGAAAGTGACGGACTGCACGATCAACGTCTTCGTCAAACTGGTCGTTGCTGTCGCGCACTAGTTGCGCCGACCCAGACTCGTCGCCGATAGGTGCGAGCAGATCGAGGCGACCCAACCTGGCCCGAATCTCGGCGACTGCCGGACCACTGTCGCCGCGCCGTTGGACCGAGGAGCTCATAGGACCCGATCCTGCCTGTCTCAACGGCCTTCGCACACCCCGGCCTCCCGACTCAGCCCGGCGCCCTTGGAATGTGGCGTCAGAGTCAGCGCACCTTGGCGTGCGGTTTGATTTCGTCGCCCCCCACCCACAGCAAATTCCCCGCGCCCGGGCAGAGCCTAGATTCGCTTGGAGTCTTACGCCTGAGGCGTCGCGGAAGGTGATCGTGTCGCCCGTGAGGGTCGCGCGCCAACTTGCTTGGAAGATCACGTCCACTCGACTGTTTGTCCCCTGCTCAATCGCCGCGACACAGCCGTCGCGCACCTCGAAGCGGAAGGTGTTGAGAGCTTGCATCGAATTGCGAAACGGTTGAGATGGCAGTCGTAACGCTTGCGCCGCTCCGGCGGCGGGCGGCGAGGTAGAAGTCGCCGTCGAGCACCCGGTCACGGCCAGGAGTATCGTGGTCAACCACGGTCCGCCCGAATCGCCCAACACACTGAAGGCAGTGGCTGAAAATGCTCCGGGAGGCGATGATTCCAAAAGTACAGAATCAGTTATTGGATCCGACTGGACTACGGTTCCCAGAAGGGTTTGACCGTGGTACCAATCCCAATGAGTGGTCTGCCCTGGGCCTGAGGAGCAGTGTTTTGCCAATCCTCCTCGCTGGATTCCCGTCACCCACATCTTCCACGTGAATCCGCTGGTGCACTTCGCGTCAAAGGTTGTGTTTTGTCCGGGAAGAAATGTAAGCCAATCACCCCCGGCCCACGGGGGGATATCAGAAATACGGCTGAGTGACTGTTCGATTGGAGCCTTGCCCGATTGCAACTCGATGTCGCTGAACCTGACCGCGACTCGAGTGCTCCATGAAGAAATTTCGTCCGCACCAACCGCGATGATGACCCGACCCGTTTCCAAGTCTGGGACCGCCCCGTAAAGCTCCTTGAGATCCGGAGCCCAGTCCTGGCGTGTCTTCACCACCGTTAGAGCCTCCGCAACGAGGAAGGGTTCGCTCCTTGGCCGACTCACGAAACGGAGTTCGACGGGAAGATCGATGGCTCTAAGGTCCCCGTCTACGCTTGGATGCTTGTCAAGCACCGAGCGGATCGCGGGTGTTGCGACGCCAATAACTTCCTCGCCTGGATCGGTCACGGCGCTCGTCGCGCTCGGGTCAGGGCGCGACCTGGCTTCGGCTGCCGGCTGTCGACCGATCTTCCAGTCGTCCTGGGCCAAAGCGGTGCTTTGACCAGCGGCCCCGTCATTGGCTCCGACACAGAGCACCCGACCGTGGTCAAAAGCATCTTCCGCAGGGGCGCAATATCCCCCCAAGATCAAAAGGCAAGACCTCTTAGAGGAATTCGGCCAAGTCCGCGAGCAGTGCGGCTTTCGGCTTGGCGCCCACGATCTGCTTGACGATCTCGCCGTTCTTGTAGACGGCCAGCGTCGGGATCGAGATGACGCCGTACTTAGCCGACGTGACGGGGTTCTCGTCGACGTTGAGTTTGGCGATCGTCAACGTGTCGCTGTGCTTGGAGGCAATCTCTTCAAGCACTGGGGCAACCATCTTGCAGGGACCGCACCATTCAGCCCAGAAGTCCACCAAGACGGGCTTGTCGCTCTTGAGGACATCGGCGTCAAACGAGGCGTCGGTGACGGTGACTGTGGATGCGCCCACGGTGTGCTCCCTGTGATGAGTCTGGTGATTGATTTCCGACATTGTGCGCGATCACTGGGCTCAACGTACGCCGTGAAACTGACATTCCCGCTTGCGCCAACCCTGCGGGGAGTCCACCGATCAGGCGGACGCGAATTCTTTGTTGGTGGACTCACCCGCGGCCTCAGCATCCTCAATATCGGCGAGGAAACGCTCCGCGTCCAAAGCGGCTGCACAGCCGCTGCCGGCCGCGGTAATCGCCTGACGATATGTGTGGTCGACCAGGTCACCGCAGGCGAACACGCCATCGAGGTTGGTGCGGGTGGACTGACCGTCGACCAGGACGTAGCCCTCGTCGTCGAGGTCTATCTGGCCCCGTACCAGTTCAGAGCGCGGGTCGTGTCCAATGGCGATGAACAACCCGGTGATTTCCAGCGTGGAGTCTTGACCGGTTTCGGTGTTGCGCAAGACGACACCAGACACTTTGGACTCACCAACGACGTCTTGAACTGCGGAGTTCCACGCAAACTTGATCTTGTCGTTGGCAAGTGCACGATCCACCATGATCTGGCTTGCTCGAAGTGAGTCACGGCGATGAATCACGGTGACCGACTTGGCAAATCTGGTGAGGAACGTCGCCTCTTCCATGGCTGAGTCGCCGCCGCCGACAACGGCAATATCCTGATCGCGGAAGAAGAATCCGTCGCACGTCGCGCACCAGGACACCCCGTGACCTGAGAGGCGTTTCTCGTTTTCTACGCCGAGTTCGCGGTATCCGGAACCCATGGCGAGGATCACCGATTTCGCGCTGTAAGAGTTTCCCGATCCATCGACGACCGTCTTGATCGGGCCAGCCAGATCCATTGACACCACGTCGTCAGTGATGAGTTCAGTGCCAAATCGCTCCGCCTGATTACGAAGATTTTCCATCAATGCCGGACCCATGATGCCCTCGGTGAATCCGGGGAAATTCTCCACTTCAGTCGTGTTCATGAGCGCGCCGCCGGCCGTGACGGAGCCTTCGAGCAGCAGCGGGCGCAGGCTCGCTCGCGCGACGTAGATCGCGGCGGTGTAGCCCGCTGGTCCTGAGCCCACGATGATCACGTTGCGGACGTCACTCGAAGTCACGAAGCGGCCTTTCGATTGGTCTGTCGCGTCCTGGTCGGACGAGTGGTGAATCTGCTGGGGTCGAAACGATCCTAGGGTCCCAGGCATTCCGTCGGCCGTACGCCGGTGGAGCTAGACCGTTTGGCTCAGCAACACTCGACCGGGATCTGTGCAGGTTTTGTTGATCACCCACACGTGCCAGCGCCCTGGTGCGGCGGTGTCGGGATAGACCACGACAACAGCGGGGGAACCGCCGTAGGACCCGACGTCCACGGCCGCGACGAGGGCTCCAGACCACGGAGTCCCAGCGGTGATCGCGCCCAAGCATTGGGCCAAAAGGGCTCGATCGGAGGCGAAGGTGATGAGTGGGCCGGCTGAGGCGAGGCTCGGCATCGGGGCGGTTTCAATGACCGTCGGTGACGGGGGACGGCCAGGCGCTTGCTGATCCGTCGGTTGGTCCGGCCCGCCTTCGAGGGTCCTCGAGCTGTAGGCGGAGCGGGCGGTCACCAAGACCCGGACCTGAGTCGACAATGCGGCCGCCGTGTAGGCAGTCCCGCTGTTCGAGACCAGGGTGAGCGCGCGCGCCCCCTCGGCCAGTGGGGCGGAGGTCTTTCCTAGGTTGCCGGGACTCTCCGTTGCCGCGCCTGTGTTGTCCGCGCTCGTGGACGCCGTCACGGTTGTTGAGGACTGATGCATCAGTCCGATCCCCACCGGGATCGCGATGACGACTGCTGCGGCAGCGCCGAGTGCGAGAAGCCAACTCTGCGGGCGACGGGCGCGTCGGCGACCGAGTTCGTCGCCCTGCACCGCTGGTGTGTCGTGAAGGCCATCGAGTCGAGCCTCGGCCAAGGCCTGGTCGAGGCGGGCCGCTACGGGGGCGGGGATGGGAGTTGAATCCCGCAAGGAAGCAAGCAAATCGACGACGAATTCGTCGTCAACGGGTTCGGACGAGGAGCCCGGCTGGTCATCCGCCGTCATGACGGGCCACCTCCTCGGTCGATGTCGTGGGCGTATGTGGGCGGGGCAGCGAAGCGGATTTCGGAACGGCCTCGCGAGGGCGATCCGCCTGCGGTCTGACGTTTTCGGAGGCTGTGGGGTTCCGCAGCGAACTCAAGGCGAGTGCCAGCGCCGAGCGGCCTCTCGAACAGCGACTCTTGACCGTCCCCATCGGGACACCCAAGATGGCGGCCGCGTCGCTGACCGACCACCCTTCGATGTCCACGACGACGATGGCAGCTCGCTGATCGGTGGGCAGGGATTTGAGAGCTGCCACCAGTGCCAGCCGAGTCTCGCTGCGGTTGATTGCGTCATCGGAGTCTGTGAGTACGCCGGGCTCGCTGGCCTCGTCGGGAAGAGCGTCGGCCGCGCGCACCTTGCGGCGACGAAATCCATCCATGCAGGCATTGATGACGATCCGATGAAGCCACGTGGTGACGGCAGCATCGCCACGAAAGTTGGCGGCGTTTCGCAACGCCGAAATGAGTGCCTCCTGTAACGCGTCTTCGGCGTCATAGGCGTTACCGCAGGTGCGCAAGGCGACCGCCCATAGTCGGTCTCGGTGTCGCCGATAGAGGACGTCGAAAGCGTCCGGATCGCCCCCTACATGCGCGGCGAGGAGTTCGGCATCCGGCTGCGACATCGCCTAACCCTTGATGACAACGTCATCGACGCCGCCCTGATATGTGCCATCGAGATAGGGCAGGGCGGTAAACCAGATCAATAAGTAGCGCGCACTTACCGGGCCCGGGAACCGCACCGTAACGGCGTCTCCGGCACCGACCACACTGGCCTGCAAGGTGTAGGCCAACTCGTTCTTGCCTGGTGCATCCGCGCTGCGAAGTTCAAAGTCTGACCCGGATCCCCGCAATCGCAGCGTCACGAGGGACATCGCTCGGGTCACGCCCAAATCAATGATGAGACCGACGCCGGGCTTGCGTCCCATGTCGGACGCGCCGTACTTCCCGGTCGACCAACCATCGTTGGGATTGCGGTCTATAGCGGTGGCAACAAGCTGGGGATTCTCCTTCTTATCCCGGCCGTACGGATCGAAATCTTGAGCCACAACAAGAGGTAATCGAGCCGGATTCGGATTGACCGCAAGACCGAAAATCGCTGGTGTAGCAGGGGTTATCAACGGTGCACTGATGTTTGTAGTCAATGGTCGACCGCCGTCACTGATGAGCCAACGCACACCCACAATCACCAAGGCAATCGTGCAGAGAATGGCAAAGATAGAGCGAATGGCGCGAATGGCGTACGGCGACCCCGACGGGGTGCGCAGAGGTTCTTCCTCGGTCACTGTGTGCGGTGTGGTGACCAAAGCTTCGACCAATGCAGCAGCCGTTTCATAGCGAGTTTTGCCGCGCATAGGTGCTGTGTTGAGCAATGAGCGTGCGCACACCTCGTCCAGTGACAGGGGGATGTCCGCAGTGACGCGCGACGGCCAGGGGACTCGCCCTGATGCGTTGTGCGGGGCTGCGTCGAGTCCATTGACAGGCCCATCCGGCCAACGGCTCGTCAAACTTGAGTAGAACAATGCGCCAACACCGTGAATGTCAGCGACTCGCGGGTCACCGTTGGCTTCCTCGGGCGTAACACCCCACAGCACGGCGTCGACGCCGAAGCCCCGTACCCGAACCTCGCCGGTATCGGTCACGAGCACGGCGTTGGGTCGAAGTCGCCCGTGGGTGATGTTCACGCCGTGTGCGGCGGCGACGCACCGAGCGACTTCGCGCACCGTGTGAGTAGCACCGAGCCCGGATTGATCGTTGCCCTCCGTTTTATATGCGGAGCGAATCAATTCGCCGTACGGCGTACCCGCGACCCATTCGGTGACGACGGCGAGTTGGTCCTCGTGTTCGAGGACATCCAGCACGCGTACAACGTGGCGGTCGATGAGGGTGGCTGCAGCGATTGCAGCGGCTTTGAGGTCAGGGGCGCGATCATCGCTGCAAGGCAACAGGCGTACACCGACTGGGCGGCCAAGAATTGTGTCTTGGGCACGCCAGAGTGTCGATCCCGCCTTTTCGGCGACGAGATCGCGCAATTCGTAGCGCCCCGCGAGCACGCTGGGCGTGGATGTGCGAGCCATGGGGTCGAGCGTACGTCGCGCGTGTGCCTATCGGATAACGACGGGCTCAGCCGGGCCGAGTCGCGCCGATGAAACCGGAAAGATAGACGCGCGCGACGCGGACGTGATCGCCAGTGTGCGGGGAATGAATCATCAATCCATGACCGATATAGAGGGCCACGTGATGGATTGAGGAGGGGTCGCTGGTGTTGTACGCCCAGAAGAGGAGATCGCCAGGCTTGAGTTGAGCGAGGGTGACGTGGTGGCCGATCCACCAGTCTTCTCGAGACGTACGAGGCAAGCGGTAGCCGGCCGCGGAGTAGATGCGTTGCATCAGGCTGGAGCAGTCAAAACCCACCGTCCGGGTGGCGACGCATTCGCCGTTAACGGTTCCCTTATCCGGGGCGCCAGACCAGCAGAACCCCGTCGATGGTCCCTTTGGCCCGCCGCCGCCAGCCGAATATGGCAGTCCGAGCCATTGCCGCGCGTCGGTGATTGCCCCGACAGTGAAAGGATTCGCCGGTGCCGCCGCCGCCTCGGCGATCGCGCGATCGACTGCGGCGTACGACTCCTTGGGGCTGTCAATCGGTAAGGCCCACGGAGTTTGCCCAGCCGCGTTCAACGCCGCGTACGAACCTTGGCCTGCGCTGGCATCTTGTTGTGCCGCTGCGGCAGCAACCAGGGTGCGTACGGTCGCGTTGGCCGCGTCGAGTTTCGCTTGCGCCTGGCCGAGCAGGGATGCGGCGCCTTCCTGTTGGGTCTGCGCGCGCAACTGCAATTCGAGGCGAACTTGGGTGAGATCGGTGAGTTTGTTCTGCGCCAATTGCGCGAGGGCGAGTTCGTGCTGAGCGTTCTGAGTCACTATTTCAGAGGACTGAAGGACGGACTGCAGGGCCAGGTACTGGTCGACGACGTCACGGATGTCGGACGCACTAAGCATCGTGGAGTAGAGACCGAGCGCCCCCCCGCTCTTGTAGACCGCGCTGGCCGTGCGTCCCGCAACGTCGGCTGCACGATCGATGCGAATCTGCGCTTCTTCTGCCGACTGCTCGGCCTGAATCTGCTTCGTGACCGCAACGTCGAGTTCTTCGTTGGTCTGCGCCCACTCCTCAATGAGGCCTTCGGCCTGTGAATGCAGAGTCGCCACTTCGCGGGCTATGGCGACGGCTTGCGCTTGCGCACTTCCGAGAGTGGTGTCGGTTGGGACAGGCGTTGGTGAGAGTGAAAAAACGCGGGGATTTGCAGCCTGTGCTTGAGCGGGGAGGACGGCCAGGCCAACTGCGATCGCCATGGCGGCGATCAGAGCGGGTCGACGCATTGGGTAAGGGTGCCTTGCGGTTGCCATCCGAGCGGCGCCACCCCCCCGGGCTGGCGCCGCTCGGGTGGAAATTTGAAGGGTCACGGGCGCGGGGAACCAAGTGGGTGGCGCGACGTCTTCATTACGAGCCGACCTTCCCGGACGTGGCCGTCGCCGTGCGGAGGGTCCACGCGCTCAAGGGAGGGATGTGCTCCAGCACGACGGTGCGGGCGACCTTGGTGACAGTGACCGTGACACGACCGTCTTTGGAGATCGAGAAATGGTCAGCGTCCAAGATCGCGCCATGCCCGAGGGCGAACTGTTGAGCCGCGTTGAATGCGGCAACCCTGTTGATTGGACTGTTGTTGTAGGCGTCACGACCGGCGATGGCAGCACCGTTCGCCGCGTCAGAGACGGTGAGAGATGCCGAACCGACACTCAGAGCGTCGAAGGCGAAAACTCCAAGCAAGGTGAGACCGATGATGATCCGCGTGAGCCACCCGAGCACGATGAAACCGTCGCTGCGTGCACCGCGTCGAGCGGTGTCACTGCGCAGGCATTGTTGAAGGCCGCGGGCCGGGGGGGTCGCCACTTGCGTTACATCGGAGCCCGCGCTGTCGGTCTTGATGAGCGTGACTGGGATAGGGCCGAATGGGTGTACCCACGACGCGCGGTCACCGACACGGCGCCAACTACCGGCATAGTTCGAATTACTAGCGTGCCGGAGGGCGCTCAGTGGTCCTTGTGGATACTGGGCCGACGTCGATTCAGGAGTGACATCCCGGGAATTCGCGAACCGATCATGTCGATGACGTCATGGATTTCGGTGATGCGCATGGCCCATGCTGCTGTGAAGTAGACGGCGATAAATACCAACCCACCCACTATCAACGCCGCCCACCAGGCAAAAGTTCCGGTGTTTCGCCAGTGCGACAAGGCCACGACGACGCCATACGCGATTCCCATGGCGAGCAAAGTTGCGATACCGATTCGGATCAGGCTGCGGACGGTGCGGGCAGACTCGAGACCGCCGAGCTGCTTGCTCAAGATCCGCCAACACAGAACCAGCGTCACCCAGTAGGCCAGTGAATAGCCAAGAGCGAGGGCCTCGACGCGACTGTTCTGACTTACGGCGAAGTACAGCGGAATCGCGATGGCGAGATTGAGGATGTTGAGTATGAGGTTGATCCAAAACGGACTCTTGGTGTCTTCTAAGGCGTAGTAGCCGCGGAGCAAAACGTAGTAGAGGGAAAACGCTGGCAGACCAACGGCGAACCAGGAAAGCACGTGCCCGATGCTCATGGCATCGGGGATGCTGGTGGCGCCGCGCGCATAAAGCAACGCTGTGATCGTTGCGCCGAAGACCACGAAGGCGCCTGACGCCGGCATGAGTAGAGCCGCGGTAAGCCGCATGCCCGAGGAGACGTCTTTGGCCACCCCGCGCAGATTGAGACTGTGTGCTGCCCGACTCATTCGCGGCAAGAGTGCGGTCACGATCGAAACAGTGACGATCGAGTGCGGAAGAATGAAAAGTAGATGTGCCTTTTGATAGGACGTAAATCCGGTGGCAGCGAGGCCGTTTTGGGCGGCATTTACGTTGTTTGACGTCGTGAGATTACTGATGACCAGGTAACTGAGTTGATTGATCAGTACGAAGGCGACGGTCCACTTCGCGAGTTGCCCGGCCTTACCGAGCCCGTTGCCACGAAAATCGAAACGCGGTCGATAGCGATATCCCGCGCGGCGCAGAACAGGGACAAGTACGACTGCCTGAGCGATGACACCCAATGTGGTACCGATCCCGAGCAGGGCGATCTGGCCGCCAGTGATTGTCGAGGTTGAAGGGTTTGAGCCGACGGCGCCGATAAACATCAGGGCGGCGATAACCACGACGGCGTTGTTCACGATCGGAGCGAACATCGGTGCTCCGAACCGACCGCGGGCGTTGAGGACTTGCGCAAGCATCGTGTAGACGCCGTAAAAGAAGATCTGTGGCAAGCAATAGCGA
>JBBRLC010000005.1:0-15416 GCA_038231595.1 Candidatus Nanopelagicales bacterium
CCGAGTGCATCGCCCGCGACGGGTTGGCCCAGGTACGGATGGCAACGATCGCCAAAGCAGCGGGGGTTTCGACAGCGCTTCTGCACTACCACTTCGCCACCAAAGAAAGACTCTTTGCGGAAGTCTTGGCCTACTCGTGCGACGCCTCGAGTGTGCTAGATCAAGACGCACTTTCGAGGGCGGGCAAGACTCCCGCTGAGCGCCTCGCCGCCTATCTCGACAGGTGTCTTCCGATCGATGAGGTGCTGGTCCACGATTGGTTGCTCTGGCAAGAGCTGGCGTTGCTTTGTCTCCGCTATCCTGATCTTGCGCTTATCGGCGCCGATCTCTACGAGCGCAGGTATCAAACAGCTGCACAAGTCATCAACGACGGAATCACGACGGGGGAATTCGCTGACTGCGATCCTCATGAAGTTGCCGTCACTTCAATTGCCCTCACCGAAGGGTTGGGCACTCGCGTATTGGCGCACGATCCGCAAGTAGATATTGACCATGCGCGCCGAATTGTTGCCACCACGATCGGTGAACTCATCGGATTCGCCGGTCCACTACCGATGCCAGGCGTACGGCGCCCACGCCGAAACCGTCAGCGTGTGGTCTTGAGTTAGACGTATGCCACTCGAGCGATGACCTTCTCGGGTTCGACCACCCTCCCCACGACCACGCGTCGGATCCTGGGGCTGTGCGGCGTCATCGTCTTGGTCGACACGCTTTTCTATGCCGTACTGTCCCCGCTTCTTCCGGCGTACGCCGAACAGGCCGGCATCACACCCGGACAAACCGGGCTCCTGGTGGCCGCCTACCCACTCGGCACCGTATTCGGCGCATTGCCTGCAGGAGTGCTGGCGTCGCGTCGCGGACCTCGTGTCGCGGTCGCGATGGGTATGTCCGTGACGATGGTGACGTCGTTGTTATTCGCGGCCGCAACCACCACACCAGAGCTGATCGGTTTCCGCTTCTTGCAGGGCATCGGCGGAGCGTTGTCGTGGACGGGTGCGATGGTGTGGGTGAGCGCGGTCTCCCCGTCGCATCGTCGCGGTGAATTGCTAGGAACGTTGTTGGGGTTGTCGGTGGTCGGCGGCGTACTCGGACCGGCAGTGGGTGCGTTGGCATCAATCACCAGCCCAGCGTTGGTGTTCCGCGGAATTGCCGCACTCTGTCTTGGCCTGGTGCTGTTGACGTTGCTGGCCTCGGGCAGCGATGCCTCCCCAACGCAACGAGTGGGTTGGCGCCAGACTCTGCCGCAGTTGCGCGATCGGCGCATTCTGCTCGGCTTGTGGTTGACGGCGTACGCCGGAAGCGCCTTCGGCGTGATCAATGCATCCGCCCCGCTCGCGTTGAGTGTCCGCGGATGCAGCAACCGCGGTGGGCGTTGAGGGGGGACCCGCGTCGGCATGGTTGCGGGCGTCGCTGAACTCCGTCCCCTGAATCGATTGACAGTCGATCAAGGGTGAGTAGCGTTACGACAGCGTCCTCGCCTGAGTGAGACCGAAGTGGCGTGAGAGGAACCTCGAATGAGGTCGAGAGCGACTTCCATCCTTGCCGTATTTCTGGTGATGAGTTTCATACTCGGGTTTCCACTGGCGCGTGCCGCCGCTGCGGCCCCGGGTGGCGTCAACCTCTACGTTGATCCGCCCGGAACCAGTCTAAAACTTCGCCTCTACTACTACGCGGACGGAAGCGGAGACACGTTCTCCGTCTACGCGATTTCCTGTACGGCTTCTACGGGCGACGTGGACTACTCCTATCCCACGTTGAATGTGCTCTACAACTGGAACAATCAGGCGACCGCGTGGCGCGACTATAGCGGATGTGACGTCAAGTTTTATACCTCGACCAACTTCGGAGGAACAGCCTCCTCTTGGCAGAATTCAGCAGGCAACCTCGCCCAAATGAGTTCGACGTACGACCGAAACGTTGAGTCATGGAAGTTGAGTTGAGCGGTGATGGATATGTCTAGGCGGATTGGCTCAGCGACTTTTATCAGCGTTCTGGTGATGTTCGGTGCCGCAGGGTGCGGGTCTCAGCCATCAGACGGGGTTGGCGCTGACTCGGTCCCGAGTCCAGTTGTCAATTCTCCGCTGCCCACACCAACAATCACAAACGCTTCGCAGATGTCGCTGCCACTAGTCAGCATGGGCCTTACGGTTGAAGAGTCAGCTCGCGTTCATGACGCATCGGACGTGCTGATGAGACGATGTGTTGCTCGTTTTGGAATCGTGTCAACCTATCCTCACATCCCTGAGGACAAGGGAAGCGTCTACGACGTCAGCACCCGATACGGCTTGGTCGACCTCTCCGTCGCTCAAAAGTCTGGTTACGGCCTCTACTATCCAGCCACGAACGAGCCAAACCCGTCCAAGGCTTCGAATTGGCATCCCAGCGCCAAGGAATATCAGGTGACGTACGGGCAGAATGAAGACGGAACACCCCTCGCTTCTTCACCCCTGAACTTAGAGGGCAAACCCGTCCCCGCTCGCGGCTGCGCTAGGTACCCGGGAGTCTCTGTGATCGAGGGCACCAAGTTCGACCCTCAATTCATCGGCACGTTGATGTCGAAGGCCTACGCCCAGGCCGAAGCCGAACCTCGTATCTCCGCAGTCGAGCGAGCATGGTCGCGCTGCATGACTAAGCGTGGGTACGCCTTTCAAAATCGGATCGCGGCAATCGAACACTTCGACTTCTCGAAGCCACCCACGCGCGACCAAATCGAAACGGCGACGGCCGACGTCGAGTGCAAGTACGAAACCAACTACCTAGGGATCTGGATGTCCGTCGAAACCTCCTTCGAAGATGAAGAGATTGCCGCACACCAGCCAGAGATCACCGAGTACCAACGGGTCATCGAACTCATGCGAACCAATTCGCAGAGGATCCTCGACGAGGGCTAGCCCAACGCCTTCTATAGAACGTGCCCCCAAGACTGCGGACGAAAACGAAGACAGGAAAATCCCAAGACATCTATCACGGATGTCCCGGGACTTCGCTTGGAGCCGCCTATCGGAATTGAACCGATGACCTATTCATTACGAGTGAATCGCTCTACCGACTGAGCTAAGGCGGCGTACTCCCCGCGGTGAACTTCGGGGAGCGGATCGGGAGTCTACAAGCCGCGGTCGTGGTGATGCGCCACGGACCTCTACTGGCTAACGACACGCCACGGACCGCGACGGGCTAGCGACAGAGCAGCGGGTTGGGTGGTGAGGCGCCGGTGAGCAAGTACGAGTCGACCGCAGAGTCGACACACTTCGATCCCTGCATGTACGCCGTGTGGCCGTCCCCGTCCCACCCGATAAACCGGCCTTGCGACAGTTGTTTCGCTAGCGCCTGGGCCCATTGGTACGGCGTAGCCGGGTCGTACCGGGTCCCCACCACCACGATGGCTGGACTTCCCGGCGCGGTGATCGGATGTGGTGCATTAGTCGGCGGAGCCTTCCAGTACGCAAACGGCAGGTTGCCCCACGCGAGGTACTCACCGAACCGCGGTGAGATCATCTTCCACTCGCTCGCTAACTTCTCGATTTCCGCGACACCCGGACGGTCGGTGCGGTCCAACGCGTTGATTGCATAGAGCGCGTCGTTGGCGTTGCCGTAGTAGTGACCGTCAAAACTGCGATCGGTGTACGAATCAGCCGACGCCATCAGCACCGACCCGTCACCACGAAACGCCTCGCTGAGCCCGAACCGAAGATTGGGCCAACCCTGCCCGCTGTCGTAGAGGGATCCCACAATCGCGAGCACCGCAAGCCCTTGCGTCAGGGGTCGATTCTCATCTGTCGGCAATGACCGGCGGTCCACGTCGGCGAGAAACTTATCGATCCGCGCGAGTGCATTGGCACGACCCGGGGGCAGCGGACAGTCCTTCCGCCGCAAGCAATTATCCACGAAGCGCCCCAGTGCAAGCTCGAAGCCGGCTGCTTGTCCCTTCGCGAGCGCGGCATTGGTTAGGGTCGGATCGACTGCCCCATCAAGCACCATCCGACCCACATGCGTGGGGAACAAATCGGCGTACGTCGCGCCTAAGAAAGTCCCGTACGACTTACCGAGCCAATAGAGCTTCTTGTCGTCAAGCGCCTGTCGGAGAATGTCAACATCTCGCGCGGCATCGCGAGTGCCGATGTTCCCCACCAACTGCGGGGCCTTCGCCGCGCACTGCACTGCCAACGTCCGCGAGACTTTCACTTCAATGGCGACTTCAGCGGCGTTGTCTGGCGAACCATCGGCGGCAATAAACGCATCCGTTTGGCGGTCGTTGAGGCAGCGGATCGGCGAACTTTCACCCACTCCGCGTGGATCAAATCCAACGACGTCGTAGCGGTTGCGAAGAGCCTGACTAGTCACTGAACGCGCGGCACGGCCGTAGTCGACACCGGACCCGCCCGGTCCGCCTGGGTTGAGAACCAAAGAGCCAATGCGGTTCGCGGTGTTCGGCGTCTTGAGCCGAACCACGGCGAGCGACATCGATCCCACGGTCGGGCTGGCGTACGACAACGGAACGCGAAGTTTCGAGCATTGAATGCCCTGATCGCACGCAGTCCACGTCAATCGTTGGGTGTAGAAGGAAGCCAGCCGCGGGTCGGTGGCAGCTGACGGGGTTGGCGTGCCGGACCCATCCGTAGGGTTTGGGGCGGGCGTCGAACCCGGGGTCAGAGTGGAGACGGTGGGCGCGACCACCGTCGTGGACGAACACGCGCTCAGACCGAGAAGCGCAACAATCGCCAGGGTCACAGCGGGCGTACGACGACCACGAACGTCGTGGTGAGAGGGCACTGATGACTCCGGGAGTATGCGGTCGACGGCGGCGATCGTCGGTATTGACCCTAACCCGATCGAGGCCCCCCCAAACCGTAGGTCCGGTGCGGCTGCGCCGCATCGCGGCGCGCTCGCAAGATCGCAGGCGGATTGGCCTCGCGCGTTACGTAGCGCGCTACGTCGGCCGCGAGCTAGGCGGACCGCGGAGCCTTGAGCCCGACCATCAGCGACTCCAACGCGAGAATGGGAGCGGTGTCATTGGTCAACTGATTGCGCGCAGTCGTGATGATGTCGATCCGACGAATCGTGTCCTCTGCGGTCGACGCCGCTGCCAATTGACGGACTTGCGGGCCCATCTGGTCATTGAGCAATTCCACAGATGCGCCGGTTTGTACGACGAGGACATCGCGGTAGAGGCCCACGAGGTCGACCAAGGCCCGATCGAGCTGGTCGCGCAAGACTCGCCGCTCCCGACGCTTCTGGTTGAGTTTCAACTCCTTGACCGCGGACTTGGAACGGAGACCAACCGTGCCGATTCCCTTGCCTTCGCCGCCTTCGCCATAGGCAAGCGTCAACGCGCTCAACTCTTTCGCGTCAAGTGGCGCAGTGATCGTGTCCGCGCGCTCTTGACCGCTGGCCAAGAGTTCGCCAGCAAGGGCAAAGCAAGATGGAAGGTCGGTGAGTTGAGTCGGCACTGACACGACTTGTTGGCGTCTCATCCGTGCGTTCTCATCGGTGGCGAGCGCGCGTGCCCAGCCGATGTGACCTTGACCTGCCCGCGCCGCGAACGCCGCCATTGCTGGATCAACGCCGTACGTCTGAATGAGCGTATTGGCGACGTCAGCCACGGTCGGGGTGTCCAGGCGGACGTGGCGACAACGCGACGCGACCGTCGGAATTACATCGTCGAGGCTCGGCGCACACAACAACCACACCGTGTGCTCCGGCGGTTCTTCGAGCGATTTGAGCAACGTTTCCGCACCGACCTCGTTGAAGCGATCGACGTCTTCGACGACGATCACGTGCCACGCCGAACCTGACGGCGCGATGACGCCACGACGGATCAATGTGCGTACCTGCTCGACTGGATAGATGATCCCGTCTGGCACGACGCTCTCGATGTCGACGTGTGCGTGGTGTGCGGCAGCAACGCATGAGTCGCAGGTGCCGCAGCCAGCGTTGGGGCAGACCAGCGCAGCCGCGAATGCCTGCGCGATGGTGGAACGCCCCGATCCTGGCGGACCCGTAATCAGCCAGGTGTGCGTCATGTCCTGTCGGCGAGCGCCTGAAGGGGTCGGTTCGCCACTGGCGCTCGTCGCGTCGGCCGCGTTGCTACTCGAGCGGTGCGCTTCTCGTACTGCCGCTGCGAATGTCGCAACCGCACGATCTTGGCCGAGTACGCCGGCGAAGGCGCTCATACCCCTCCTCGATCGGACAATTGGCGCGCGACGCGACTTTGGATCGCGGACGCAATCACGTCGACGGGTTGCGAACCATCAACAACCAGATAGACATCAGGGTGTTTCGCGGCGAGTGCGACGAATCCAACGCGTACGGCTTGGTGGAATTCCAGCGACTCAGACTCCATTCGGTCTTTCGCGTCAAGGCGTTGATGTGACGTCTCTGGATCGAGGTCCAGAACAATCGTCAGGTCTGCGGCTAAACCTTCGGTGACCCAGGCCGACAGTTCGGCGATGTAGTCGCGACCGAGTCCGCGGGCGTATCCCTGGTAGGCAATCGAGGAATCGATGTAGCGATCGGTGATGACGATGTCGCCGCGGTCTAACGCGGGACGGATAACGCGCTGCACGTGATCGCCGCGCGCAGCCGCGAAGAGCAACGCCTCAACTCGACCGGACAACCCATCGTGTTCAGTGGAAAGGACGACCGCTCGAATGGCTTCAGCTGCCGGGGTGCCCCCGGGTTCGCGAGTCGCGACGACGGTGTGCCCTTGCGCGCGCAAGAGTTGGGCGAGAAGGCCAGCCTGGGTGGACTTGCCGCAGGCCTCGCCGCCCTCGAATGCGATGAACACGTCGCGAGACTAACTCGCTGCGCCGACCCGCCGAACCACACCCCGTTGCGATGAATGTGGCATCTGCTCAAACCTATTGAGCAATGTTCACATTCATCGCGGGCTCGCACCGACGTACCCCATCCATGAATGCTGGGTTTGTTCAATAGAGCCTTGCTGGTGCCACATTCATGGAAGGGGGAGCGGCTACTTTTTGGCAGGGGTCTTTTTCGTGGTGGTCTTTTTAGGTGCGGACCTTTTGGGGGCAGTGCGTTTGGCGGATTTCTTCTTCGGCGCTGGTCCGGCTGCTCGCTTTTCGGCGATGAGGTCCGACGCGCGTTCCAACGTAACCGTGGCCGGGTCGTCCGCGCGACGCAAGCTCGCGTTGTATTCCCCATCGGTGACGTACGGCCCAAATCGGCCGTCGCGCAAGGTGATCTCGTTGCCAGAAATAGCGTCATTGCCCAACGTACGCAGGGGTCCCGCTGCAGTTTGTTGACCACGACGCAACTTCGGCTGCGCATAAATCGCCAGTGCTTCGTCCAGCGTCACGCTGAAGATCTGCTCCTCATCGGTCAGCGAACGCGAGTCCTTGCCCTTGGCCAGGTACGGCCCATAGCGGCCATTCTGCGCGGTGATGTCGTCTCCGGATTCAGGATCCACACCCACGACGCGCGGCAACGACAACAGCCGAAGCGCATCGGCCTGGGTCACCGTGTCCAACGTCATCGTCGACAGCAGACTCGCCGTACGCGGCTTGGGTGCGCCCCGCTTTTTCGTCCCGCTAGGAGTCAACGTCACGTCATCAGGAAGCACCTCTGTGACGTACGGCCCGTACCGCCCGGACTTGGCCCTGATGGGATACCCGGTGCTCTCGTCGATGCCGAGGTCCCGATCACCACTGGGTTGAGCCAGCAACTTCAACGCCAATTCTTAGGTCAATTCATCGGGTGCGAGATCAGTGGGGATGTTTGCCCGTTGAACGTCTTCGCCGACGATTCGCTCGAGGTACGCCCCGTAGCGACCCACGCGGAAGACCACACCGTCATCGCCGATGGGGAAGGTCGAGATCCCGCGCGCGTCGATGTCGCCGAGATTGTTGACCAACGCATGTAACCCAGGAAAGTCCGCGCCGTCTTCGCCAAAGTAGAACGACGACAGCACCTCTTTGCGGTCGTCGACTCCCCCAGCGATGCGGTCGAGCACTTCTTCCATCCTCGCGGTGAAGTCGTAGTCGACCAAGTTCGTAAAGTGTTCGGCCAGCAATCGAATCACCGCGAACGCAAGGAACGATGGGACTAACGCGGAGCCACGCTTCCAGACGTAACCCCGATCCACGATCGTGGACATGATCGATGCGTACGTCGATGGTCGACCGATGCCGCGCTCTTCGAGCGCCTTGACCAAACTCGCTTCGGTGAAACGCGCGGGCGGGTTGGTTGCGTGACCGTCTGCTTCCAATTGACGCGCAGTTACGGTGTCACCGACTGCCAGTTGCGGCAGACGCCGTTCCGCGGCGTCGTCTCGCGCATCATCACGAGTCTCGTCGTCCGCGGATTCTTCGTAAGCCGCGAGGAATCCTCGGAACACGATGACGGTTCCGCTCGCGGAAAACTCGGCATCACGACCGTCGGCCGACGTACCACCGAGCCGAATCGTGGCAGTTGTTCCGCGTGCGTCGGCCATCTGTGACGCGACCGTGCGCTTCCAGATCAAGTCATAGAGCGCGAAGTCGTCGCCACTCATCTGCGCCGACGCCTGCGCCGGTGTGAGGAAGACATCGCCAGAGGGCCGAATCGCTTCGTGCGCCTCTTGGGCATTCTTGACCTTGCGGTTGTAGCGTCTCGGAACTTCGCTCACATAGTCACTGCCGTACAGCTGAGCAGCCTGCGCACGCGCCGCGGCGACCGCTGATTCAGACAACGTTGTCGAGTCGGTACGCATATAAGTGATGAAGCCACGTTCATAGAGACCCTGCGCGACGCGCATCGTGCGCTGCGCACCCCACCGCAATTTGCGTGACGCTTCCTGCTGCAACGTTGACGTCATGAAAGGAGCAGCCGGCGAGCGGCGGTACGGCTTGTCTTCAACATTGCGGACGGTGAAGTGCGCCTCCGCCAAACCAGTGACCAGGCTGCGGACTGCCGCCTCGTCGAGGTGGGCGAGTCCCTGCGTCTTCAGTTGACCGCGATCGTCGAAATCGCGACCGCTTGCGACGCGCTTACTATCGATTGCAACCAGTCGCGCAGCGAAAGCCGACGGATCGAAGATCCCGTCGACGTCCCAATACCCGGCGGAACGAAACGCGATGCGATCCTGTTCGCGATCGACGACGAGGCGTACGGCAACTGATTGCACTCGACCCGCAGATCGCGCCTCTCGTCCGATCTTTTTCCAGAGCACTTCCGATACTTCGAAGCCGTAGAGCCGGTCCACGATCCGACGAGTCTCCTGCGCGTCCACCATTCGCATGTCGATCTCGCGGGTGTTGGCCGCCGCGTCCTGGATCGCCTGCTTGGTGATTTCGTGGAACACCATCCGGCGAACTGGAACTTTCGGCTTGAGCACCTCGAGGAGATGCCACGCGATTGCTTCGCCTTCGCGATCCTCATCAGTGGCCAGATAGAGTTCGTCGGCCGATGCGAGCAGTTTCTTCAGTTCAGTGATCTTGGACTTCTTGTCCGCATCGACGACGTAGTAGGTCTGAAATCCGTCGTCGACGTTGACTGCGAGTTTGGCCCATGGGCGCTTGCGAAACTCCTCGGGAAGTTGCGCCGGCTTGGTCGCAAGGTCACGAATGTGACCAACGGACGCCTCAACATCCCAGTCAGATCCGAGGTATCCGGCGATCGTCTTGGCCTTCGCCGGTGACTCCACGATGACCAATCGACGGGGCTCGGTTGAGTTGGCGGACTTCGAGGGCACTGCGGTCCTTCCGGGTGGAAAACGAGGGCTCGCGGTCATTGATCAAACGCTCAGACCGTACGACCGGTCGCGGCGGAGTCTGGCCGCACCCCCGTGGGCGTTGTCAACTTGAGGCCCGATTCTGACCCATTTGGCCAGGTGAGATAGCGCTCGGCGATGACGTTGCGCAGCGTCATTTGCCCGTCTGAGAGTCCGATGTCTGCCCCGCGCAGCACTCATCCCAACGCGCTGGCACCCAATTAAATAGGGTGCAAGTCAGACGAGGACTCTAGAGTGGAAATGACCCCCGTACCCGCGACGAACTCGCGGCGCACCCCTCGAACCCGGAGTCCTCGTGACAAGTCCCAACGTCCGCACCGGCCGCGACGCGCACGGCCACAGCAATCTCGGTATCGCCCTTCTTGTCATCTCGGCCGCTCAACTTATGGTGATTCTCGATGCCTCCATCGTGAACATCGCTCTGCCCAGCATCCGAACCGCGCTCGGCTTCACACCCGAGAACCTGAGTTGGGTCGTCAACGCGTACACCCTGGCTTTCGGCGGACTACTGCTTCTCGGCGGGCGAGCGGGAGACATCCTGGGCCGCCGACGTGTGTTCATCGCCGGAATCTTAATCTTCACCTTGGCATCGTTCTTAGGTGGATTGGCCAACTCCGAAAGTTTGCTGCTCGCGGCGCGAGTCTTGCAAGGTGCAGGCGCGGCGATTGCCTCGCCAACGGCTCTCGCCCTTATCGCCACCACCTTTCCGGAAGGTCCTCCACGCAACCGCGCCTTCGCGGTCTACGCCGCAATGTCCGGTGCCGGCGCCGCGGTCGGACTGATCGCGGGCGGACTTCTCACTGACTACCTGTCGTGGCGATGGGTGTTCTGGGTCAACGTCCCGATTGGGCTCTTCGTTGCGTTTGTCGCCCCCCGAGTCCTGGGCGAATCAACACCTAAACCAGGGAAATTCGACCTTCCTGGCGCGATCCTCGGCACCGTCGGGCTCACCAGTCTGGTGTACGGCATCACCCGAGCATCGACAAGCGGATGGAGCGATACGAAAACCGTCGGCTTTATCGGGGTTGGCGCGCTCCTTCTCGTGACCTTCATTATCGTCGAGAGTCGAAGTGCCGAACCGCTGATGCCACTTCGACTGTTTAGTGAACGTAATCGCGCAACGTCGTACGGAATTGCGCTGGTCGTCGGCGGCGCGATCTTGTCGATGTTCTTCTTCCTGTCACTGTTTATCCAGGGAATCTTGCAGTACAGCCCGCTCAAGGCTGGGCTGGCATTTCTGCCGTTCACCCTTGGCATCGTTTTCGGCGCAGGGAGCGCATCACAACTCATTCCTCGCCTACCACCGAGGATGATCGCTGCTCCTGGACTCCTCATCGCGTCCTTCGGCATCTACCTCTTCTCACGTCTTGAACCCACGTCGACGTACGTCAGCGGTCTTCTCATTCCGATGATCATCACCGCAATTGGAATGGGGCTTACATTCGTCACGCTCACGTTGACGGCGGTCTCGAAAGTGGAAGAGCGAGACACTGGTATTGCGTCCGGTGTTCTGAACGCGATGCAGCAAATCGGCGGATCGCTGGGGTTGGCGCTTCTCGCCACGCTGGCCGTGAACGTCACGACGAACAAGGTGATCGAACTAGTCGGCAATGCCGGTGGCAATCCAGCTGCGGGTCAGGGAGCGGGGGGTTACGCACCAGCGGAGGCTCTGACCAGCGGCTACACCGCGGCCTTCCTCGGGTCGTCCATCGCATTGTTCATCATGAGTTTTGTCGCGTTCATCGCGATGAACGGACCCAAACAGGAAGCGTCAGTCGCGGTCGCGGCGGCGGCGGCGGCGTAGACGAGCCCAACCGGCGTCTCATTTCGTCGGTATGACGAAGCCCGGCTCCTCGAGATGAGTGCGGGGCTTCGTCGTACTAACGGCGTTTTACTACCCAGAAACTGGCGACGGACTAGACCTCTATCGCCTCAGGGATCTCGGCGACCGGCTCTTCGCCGACTGTGATCGGACGAGACTTCGACACGAGAACAGCAGCGACAACGATGACCACCGCAGCGGCGGCAATCGCGAAGCGCCAGTTGTTCTGCTGCAGCGAAAGTGCAACCACCGAGGGCGCAATCAACAGGGACACAATGTTCATCACCTTGATTAGTGGGTTGATTGCGGGTCCGGCAGTGTCTTTGAACGGATCTCCAACAGTGTCACCGATCACGGTGGCCTCGTGAGCTTCCGATCCCTTTCCACCAAAGTTCCCGTCCTCGACGAACTTCTTGGCGTTGTCCCAGGCCCCACCGGAGTTGGACAGGAAGACAGCCATCAAGGTGCCGGTGGCGATCGTCCCAGCGAGGTAGGCACCGAGCGGCCCGATACCCAATCCGAAACCAACTGCGATCGGGGTCAACAACGCGAGCAAACCCGGGGTTGCGAGTTCACGAAGCGAATCACGGGTCACGATGTCGACGACCTTGCCGTACTCCGGCAACTCGGTGCCTTCCATGATTCCCGGGTGGTCGCGGAACTGGCGACGTACCTCGAAGATCACCGCGCCCGCGGCGCGTGAGACCGCATTGATGAGGAGGCCCGAGAACAAGAAGACGACGGCTGCCCCGATGAGCAAGCCGACAAGCAAACGCGGATCAGCGATGTTGAGGATTCCGTTGTAGTCAAGGGTGTCGGCTCGCGTAGGACGGAAGGGCAATGAATCTTTGAATGACGCCGTCGCGTTGACGATCGCGTCGCGGAAGGACCCGTAAAGCGCGGTCGCAGCGAGAACCGCGGTCGCGATTGCGATGCCCTTGGTGATGGCCTTCGTAGTGTTGCCGACCGCGTCGAGGCTCGTCAGGATCTGTGCGCCCTCACCCTCCACGTCGCCGGACATCTCGGCGATGCCTTGTGCGTTATCAGAGACCGGACCGAACGTGTCCATGGCCACGATAACTCCGACCGTGGTCAACAGCCCTGTACCGGCGAGGGCAATCGCGAAGAGCGACAGCGTGATAGATCCGGCGCCGAGCAGGAAGGCACCGTAGACCGCAGCGCCAATCAGCAGTGCCGAGTATACCGCTGACTCCAAACCGAGTGAAACACCCGCGAGGATGACGGTGGCCGGACCGGTCAGCGATGACTTGGACACGTCATCAACGGGGCGACGGTTGGTCTCGGTGAAGTAGCCCGTCAACTGCTGAATCGCAGCAGCCAAAAGAATTCCGATAAGAACGGCGCCGATTGTCAGGATGCGCGGGTTCCATGTATCGATATCGATGTCCGCGAAGACGGTGTTTTGGCCGGCGAGCACGACGCCCTTGAGTTCGGCAGCCGTGGCGGGGAGCCACAGGAAGGCGGCGCCAACGACCATGAGGGCCGACACAATCGCGGAGATGAAGAAGCCACGGTTGATCGCGGTCATGCCTGAGCGATCGCCGGGACGCGGCGACACAGCGAAGATTCCGATCACTGCGGTGATGACACCAATGGCCGGAACCACGAGCGGAAGCACAAGCCCCACGTTGCCGAAGGCCGCCTTGCCGAGGATGAGCGCCGCGACCAGCATGACGGCGTAGGACTCAAACAGGTCCGCTGCCATGCCCGCGCAGTCACCCACGTTGTCACCGACGTTGTCCGCAATCGTGGCCGCGTTGCGCGGGTCGTCCTCAGGGATTCCCTGCTCGACCTTGCCCACCAAGTCCGCGCCCACGTCGGCGGCCTTCGTAAAAATACCGCCACCCACACGCATAAACATGGCCAACAGCGCGGCACCGAAAGCAAAGCCTTCAAGCACTGCGGGCGCGTCGCCCTTGTAGATCAAGACGACGAGGGAAACACCGAATAGGCCGAGTCCGACAGTGAACATGCCCGCAACGCCGCCGGTCCGGAAGGCGATCTTCATCGCGCGCTGCTCGCCACCATCGCGAGCCGCCGCTGCGACGCGCACGTTGGCGCGTACCGCCAACCACATACCGACGTAGCCGGTGACACCGGAGAAGACTGCTCCGACAATGAAGAAGAGGGAGCGACCGACTTTTTCGCTTGTCGTGTCCGCCGGAAGGACGAACAACACGAAGAAGACCAGAACCGCGAAGAAGGCGAGCGTCCGGAATTGGCGACTCAGATACGCAGATGCGCCTTCTTGAATCGCTGAGGCGATGTTCTTCATGCTATCGGTGCCCTCATCAGCGGCGAGAACTTCACGCACGAGAACAGCGGCTACGAGCAGCGCGAGGACGGCAATGAGCGCCACCACGGCAACCGTGACCAAGTTGCTCCCGGCGAGTTCGACGCTCACCGCATCTGCGGCGCTTGTCACTCGGGACATGCGATCTCCTTGAGACGTTGGCCTGAACCGGGGGATGCGCACGTGGGCGTACGCGGGAATCCGGCGGGCGTTTGCGGGGTGTCACGCACTCATCGGACACGAATCCGCGGCCGCAAGAGCGACGCGGGGGGCTCCGTGACGATGCCGGGATTCCTCGCGAGGAGGCCCGGGCCGTCCGTGACCGGCGCAGTCTACGCAGCGCGACGACCGACTCACGCCAGGGTCAATCTCCACCCGAATCGGGCCAGTTGAGCCGCCCACTCGCGGTCACGGTCTCGACCAGGCTCCTGCTCGGCCCAATCGCGCGGGCCCTGGGTTCAGGTCAGGCCGATCGGGGCCAACTCATGACTACGCGGGTGGACCCAGGGGTGGATCCTGCTCGGACAATATGGGAAGAGATCAAACCGGCAATGACAGCCAGGGACAGCGCGTCGGGGTCGGCCAGATCAATGTCGACTGTTGCTTGTTCGGCGGTGGGACCCGACTGAGCCGACGTTGGACCGGTCTGGTCGGTACGACCGCCAACATGATCTGCCACCGACACGGTGAACTCGTCATCGTCGTCTGTGAAAGTCACGTCGATTGGAATTACCGAACCCGCGTTGACGTGTCGGCGTACGGCGCGCGAGCAGGCTTCAGCCACAGCGAGACGCACGTCATCGAGCAATTCCTCGGAGACCCCACTACGACGAGCAGCCACGGCCGCAACGAGTCGCGCCGTGCGCACTTGGTCGGCTCGAGGCGACAGGCTCATCGATACGTCAGGCACTGCTGGGCCGAATCACTGCGTCGCGGCGACGGCGTCGGCGAGAGTCGCGTGCAAGGGGATGACCGCGTCCAGGCCGGTGACCTTAAAGACCTTCGCAATCCGATCCGACGTGACGACGAGCCGCAAAGTGCCTTCGTGATCGCGAACCCGTTTCAGTGCTTTGACGAGGACGCCCAGGCCACTGGAGTCGAGAAAGTCAACACCGGTGAGGTCAACGATTACTTGCGGCGAGGGCTGCGATGTCAGCGGTTCGAGCGCCTCATCCAAAGCCGGGGCCGTAAAGACGTCCACCTCACCCGATGGAGCCACAACCGTGAAGCCAGCCTCCTCGCGGGTGGTCAGAGACAAATCCACTGGTACGCCTCCTGCGTCGGTTCCCGAAGTGTTCTGGGTTCACTCTGGCATACGAGTCTGAGCGGCGAGTCGGCTACGGACCCAACCGCGCTCGACCGGTTCAGGCTCGGCCCTTCCGACCGAGAATTGGCCCGATTCCCCTCCGTACGGAAGGAGCGTGGCCTAATCTCGCGCGAGGGCTCTCGCTACCACCAGGATCGGACGGGGAATATGCGACGACTTCTTATGGCTGGACTGACTCTGGGACTGGTGGCCATCGGTGGTACCGCCGAGGGTGCACCGCCACCCG
>JBBRLC010000006.1:0-14531 GCA_038231595.1 Candidatus Nanopelagicales bacterium
GCAGCAGCGTGGCGGTATGGATGAACTCGACACAGGCGGCGAGCGCGATGTGGCGTGAGCCGCCGGCGGGGTAGCCGCACATCCGTGCCGAAGCCAGGGTCAGCAACGGCCGCAGACGCTTGCCACCGGCGGCGATGATATGCGCGGCAAGCTGTGGAATGAGTGCCACGGGGCTGGCCATCCGTTCCAGGATGAGCCGGTTCACAGCCTCGATGTCGGCCTGCACATCGGTGAGTACGTCGGCCACGTGACTGGCGTTCGCTTGCAGGATCTCTTCCCACAATTGCGAGTCCGATCCGGCGATACGGCACACGTCGCGAAGTCCTTGGCCTGACAACACGACGTCTTCATCTCGAGCATTCAGCAGTCGTGCTGCCATCACGCTCGCGACGACCTGGGGAGCGTGCGACGTGAGAGCGACGGCGCGGTCATGGGCCGCCGGATCGAGTTCGACCGCGACCGCGCCGGTGAGGCGTACGAGTTCTCGCGCGGTCGCGAGCGCCCGCGAACTGGTCACGTGCGTAGGCGTCAGCACCCAAACGCGGTCCAGGAATAGATCCGCCTGCGCGGCTTCTGGCCCCGATACCTCCCGCCCAGCGAGCGGGTGGGTTCCCACGAACCGACTCAAGTCGTGCGTGGCGTCGCCAAAGGACGCGATCTGCCCTTTGACCGAACTGACGTCAATCACGATCGCATCGCCATAGTCACGCAGGGCCGATGCAACGGTGTCCGGCGTGACTCGCGGTGGCGTCGCAACGACCACCACGTCGACGCCAGTGATGGCTGAGTCCGCGACGCCCGCACCTCGGGCGACGGCCACCGCTAACGCGTCGGGGTCGCGATCGTGTAAGTACACGTGGATGCCACGCTGGCGAAGCGCCAACGCAAGTGACGTACCGATCAGGCCGGTACCGATGATCAGCGCGGTGCTCAGTGCAGAGGCAGAGTTTGGTGCAGAGGCGGAGCTTGGTACAGATGCAGAGCTTGGTACAGATGCAGAGCTCGCCAGGTCACCCTGAGGAACGCTCATTGGGCCAAGTCCACTCGAAGCACTTCCGCGCCCCGAAGGTAGACGTGCACGATGTCGGCTCGTGGACGCTCGGTCTCCACGTGAGCCATCACGCGCAGCACTTTGTCCAACGCTCCGGTGACGTTGAGTTCGACCGTACACAGCAACGGAACGTCGCCCAGGCCCAGTGTTCGCGCCGCGGCGGCGGGGAAAGTGCTCACCAAGTCTGGCGTTGCCGTGAAGAGCACGCTGATCAACGCGTCGGCATCCAACCCGTTGCGCTCCAGCATGGTGGTCATGAGCTCGACAACGGCCTGATGTATTTCACCGCTGTCGTCGCGCGTCACTCGCGTCGCTCCACGAATCGCACGGACCGCCATGACTACATACCCACGGTGCGGTAGAGGGAGGCGACTTCGGCGGCACCGAGCACACGCGTACGCCCAACGCGAAGATCGCCGATCGCGATGGGTCCGATTCGTACCCGAACCAACCGCTCAACCGGCAAGCCCACTGCGTCAAACATTCGACGCACGATGTGCTTGCGGCCTTCGTGCAAAATCACTTCCACCAACACCCGACTGCCGGCGCTCTCGACGACTCTGAACCGATCCACGGTCGCAGGACCATCATCGAGGTCGATGCCTTCACGCATTCGCTTGCCTAGATCGCGCGGGATCACGCCGGTTACTTGCGCCAAGTAGGTCTTGGGCACCGCGTGCGACGGGTGAGCCAGTCGTTGCCCGAGTTCTCCGTCATTGGTGAGCAGAAGCAAGCCTTCGGTGTCGGTGTCGAGTCGCCCGACGTGGAACAGCCGCTCGACGCGATCACTGACCATGTCGCCGACGCAAGGACGTCCCTGCTCGTCGCTCATCGTGGTCACGACGCCTTCGGGCTTGTTCAAGGCCAACACGATGTGCCCGGCTGCGGCGGCGATTCGCGATCCATCGACGTGGATCGCCGCGGTCGCCGGATCGACCCGCATGCCTTGTTCTCGAACGACTCGCCCATCAACCGATACGCGACCGGCTTCGATCAACTCTTCACAGGCACGTCGACTTCCAACACCGGCAGCAGCGAGAACCTTCTGCAGCCGGATGCCCTCGGCGTCAGCTTGCCGAGGCATTGAGCAACTCTTCGGTGGCTTCCGCATCGGGCAGGAGCGGGGCAAGTTCGGGCAGATCGTCGAGTGACTTCAGGCCAAGCCGCTCCATGAACAGCGACGTGGTCCGGTAGAGGATGGCACCGGATTCGGGATCGGCACCCGCGTCTTCCACCAAGTTTCGACTCGCCAAAGTACGCATCACGCCGTCGACATTCACCCCGCGAATGGCCGACACTCGCGCACGACTGACGGGTTGGCGGTAGGCGACCACTGCCAACGTCTCGAGTGACGCTTGGGTCAAGCGGGCCAGTTGGCCGTCAAGCACAAATCGCTCCACGACGTCACGACACGAATCACGAGTGTAGAAACGCCAACCCCCGGCGACTTCGCGCAATTCGAAACCGCGGTCGGACTCGTCGTAGTCCGCCACTAGGAGCGCAAGTGTCGCTGCCACCTCAGGTACGGGCCGACGTACCAATTGGGCCAGGAAGCTGACCTCGATGGGCTCGTCGGTGACGAGAAGCAGCGCTTCCAACGCGCTCGACAAGGTCGGCGCACCCATGCTGTCGACGTCACTGGTGAGATCCACATCGACGACAACGTCAGCATCGGTCGTGAGATCCACTACCTCGGTTGCGTCTGCCATGTCTTCGGCGGGTGTCGTTGTCGGCTCAACACGTGGGTCACTCATCGGCTTCTCCTGACGCGGGTGCGTCCCTTGTGACGGGGATGTCGTCATCGTGTTCGGTGGTGATGTCGATCTCGGCATCGGGATCCGCGTGCCAACGGACGTACAACTCGCCCAGCGGGGTCACTTGATCGAAGCTGATGACACCTTCTCGGAAAAGTTCAAGCAGCGCGAGGAATCGAGCGACCACGATCAGGGTCGATTCGGCATCGCCGGTCAAGGCTCGAAAAGTCGATGTCGGATGTCGACGCAACCGATCCACCAGGATCGCCGCCTGCTCTCGTACCGACACTCGAGGAGCGTGGATGTGCGCGATCGAGATCATCGGTTCCGGTCGTGGAGTCAATGCGGTCGTGGCGAGCCGGGCGAACTCCACCGGGCCGACACCGAGCAAGACCTCGGGAAGCAGGCTGGCGAATTCGGGCTCGAGCCCCACTGAACGGGGTCGACGCCCCGCTTCGTCGCGGAACTGTTTCTGCAGATAGGTCGCTACTTCTCGGAACGCTCGATACTGAAGGAGGCGGGCAAACAGCAGGTCGCGCGCTTCGAGTAGGGCGAGATCTTCTTCGTCGTCGACTTCGCCGCTGGGCAGAAGCCGGGCGGCCTTGAGGTCCAGCAGGGTGGCGGCGATGACGAGGAATTCGGTGGTCTCGTCGAGATCCCAGTCGGCGCCGCTGGACCTAATGCGGGCGATGAATTCGTCGGTCACCTGCGAGAGAGCCAGGACCGTGACGTCGAGTTTGTGCTTCGCGATCAAGGAGAGCAGCAGGTCAAACGGGCCGCTGAATTCCTCCAGGTCGACTGAAAATCCGCCCGACGGGACGACGATTTCAGGAGCCAGCAGGGTCTCGGACACGACGAAACCGTAGCCGAGACCAGCGGCCGCGTCAGAACTGCGCCCTAGCCCCCTTGGAGCCGTCGGACCAAAATGCTGTCCGAGCCCTGTGAGTCGAGGTCCGCGAGCACGACGGCGATGGCCTCACGCACGATGCGACCTCGATCGACGGCCACCCGATGTTGGCCTCGCAGGGTCAGTTTCGCCCGCTCCAGGGCCAGAAACTCGTCCGCGGACACGTACACCGTGATCTTGGAATCGTGGCGCTCGCGTCCACTCGTGCCAGATTCACCGGCTGATTCCGAACCAGATTCTGAACCCGGAGGGGGCGTCGCATCGACGTCGTCGTGGGTGGGTCGGAAGAGCTCGTCGGTCGGCGCAGGCTCGACCCGCCGATTCATCGAGCCAAAACCTCTCGAGCGAACTGGCGGTACGACGCAGCACCTGGAGAACTCGGCGCGTACGTCGTGATCGGCTCGCCCGCCACGTTGGTCTCCGGGAATTTGACGGTACGAGCGATGACCGAATGGAAGACCTTGTCCCCGAAGGCTTGCACCACCGTGGCCATGACTTCGCGGCTGTGCACGGTACGCGAGTCGTACATGGTGGCCACGAGGCCTTCGATCTCGAGACGCGGATTGATGCGCTCTTGGACTTTGTGAATCGTGTCCATCAGCATCGCCACGCCGCGAAGCGCGAAGAACTCACATTCCATCGGGATGATGACGCCGTCGGAGGCCGTCAGCGCGTTGACCGTGAGCAGCCCTAGGGAGGGCTGGCAGTCAATGAGGATGACGTCGTATTCGGGCAGGAGCGGGGCGAGAACGCGCGCGAGGCTTTGTTCGCGCCCCACCTCGCTCACCAGCGCCACTTCGGCGGCTGACAGGTCGATGTTGCCGGGCAGTAGATCCAGGCCAATGACGTTGGTCTTCAAGACCACCTCGTCTGGGCGGACATCACGCTGCATGAGCAGGTTATAGACGCTCAGATCCAGGTCGTGGGGGCTGAAGCCCAGACCGACCGACAGACTCCCCTGCGGATCAAAGTCCACCAGCAGTACGCGCCGGCCGTACTCCGCGAGCGCGGCGCCTAGGTTGATCGTGGTCGTCGTCTTGCCGACCCCACCCTTTTGGTTGACCAGGGCAATCACGCGTGCCGGGCCATGGTGGGTCAACGGCTCCGGGTCCGGGAAAACGGGCAAGGGGCGCCCTGTCGGACCCAGTTCCGCGGTCGCTACCACCGGAATGTGCACTGCGGGTGAGTCTGGGGCCTCGGACATCTGGGGATCACCTTTCGCCGAACCAGGGAAGAAGTCGACAGATCGCTTTGGCGACTGACCGGTCGCGACTCTACGGCCGCCGCGCGACGCCAGGCAAGGGCGCCGATAAACGCGGGCGTCGGATGCAGGCTTCGATCGCCACGCTCAGCCGAGGGCTCGAGGGTGCGCCGTCGTGTAGACCTCGCGCAGTTTCTCCACCGTGACCAGCGTGTAAATCTGGGTGGTGGTCACTGAGGCGTGGCCCAGAAGCTCTTGGACGACGCGTACGTCGGCTCCGCCGTCGAGCAGGTGAGTCGCGAAGCAATGCCGCAACGTATGAGGTGAGATGGGCTCGGTCAAACCGGCCCGCTCGGCTGCGGATCGAATCACGGTCCAGGCGCTTTGGCGAGACAATCGACTCCCCCGCTGGTTCAGGAAGACCGCTGGAGTCCCCACGCCGCCGGCTGCAAACCCCGGCCGAGCCCTCACCAGGTACGCCGAGACGGCGGCACGAGCGGGCCGACCTACCGGCACGAGCCTTTGCTTCCCACCCTTTCCTCGCAGCAACGCGACCCCGTCGTCGAGATCCAGGTCGTCGAGATCGAGACCGATCGCTTCGGAGATTCGCGCACCGGTGGCGTACAGAACCTCCAGTAGCGCGCGGTCGCGCAACGCCGCCGGATCGCCCTCGCTGCCCGAGACTCCACCTGCGGCGTCGAGTAGTGCCTCCACCTGCTCAATCGGGATGGCTTTCGGGAGTCTGCGCGGCGGGCTTGGAGGGCGTACGCCGTGAGCCGGATCGATCGACGTGAGCCCCTCCCGAAGCGCGAAACGGTGAAACCCGCGTACGGCGACCAGAGCCCGCCCAGCGGACGCGCTTGATAGCGGTGGGTGCGCATCGCGGCCCAACCGCAAGTCGGTAAGAAATCCGGCGACGTGAGACTCGTCAATCTCCGCTGGTTCGCTCACCCCAACATGCTCGAGGTAGGCCGTATAGCGCGCGAGATCGCGTCGGTACGCCGTCAGGGTGTTTGCCGAGAGTCCCCGTTCAACGACGAGATGATCGAGGAAGAGCGATATCGCGCGGGTAACCGCACTCACGCAAGCACAGTGTCCAATGACACGTGTGCCATACCGAACGCCTCAGCCACCGCGGAGTATGTGACCTGCCCGTCATGCACGTTCAGACCTAACCCCAACGCGCGATCGTCGCGGCACGCTTGGGCCCAACCCTTGTTCGCCAACTCCACGGCGTACGGCAAGGTGACGTTCGTCAACGCGTACGTCGACGTGAATGGGACGGCGCCGGGCATGTTGGCCACGCAATAGAAAACGGTGTCATGGACTCGGTACGTCGGTTCAGCGTGCGTGGTCGGGCGGGTGTCTTCGAAGCAGCCGCCTTGATCCACCGAGATGTCCACCAACACCGCGCCTGATTTCATCCGCGACACAAGTTCATTGGAAATCAAGGTCGGCGCCTTGGCTCCGGGTACGAGAACTGCACCGATAACGAGATCGGCATCCAGAACCGCGCGTTCGACCTCGAATGAGTTCGACGCCACGGTCTGGCAGTGACCCTGATAAATCGCATCGGCTTGTCGGAGGCGGGCGACATTCTTGTCCAACAATAACACCTCGGCTTGCATGCCCAGTGCGATCGCGGCCGCGTTCATACCCGCGACACCAGCACCGAGCACCACAACTTTGGCAGCGTAAACACCCGACACGCCACCCATGAGCACGCCGCGACCACCGTTGGCGCGTTGCAGCGTCGCCGCGCCTACCTGCGGTGCCATCCGACCGGCGACTTCGGACATCGGGGCTAGCAAGGGAAGCGTGCGATCGGGAAGTTCGACTGTCTCGTACGCGATGGCGGTCACACCCCGATCGATGAGGGCATCCGTACATGGTTTCGAAGCAGCGAGATGGAAGTAGGTGAACAGCACCTGGCCCTTGCGCATCCGGTGGTACTCGGCCTCGATCGGTTCCTTCACCTTCAAGATCAGATCTCCGGTTCCCCACACGTCGTCAGCCGTGGGGAGGATGGTCGCGCCTGCCGCGACGTACTCGTCGTTACTAATCGACGAACCAACTCCGGCATCGACCTCGACGAGGACCTCATGGCCGAAACGCGCGAGTTCATGAACTCCGGCCGGCGTGATGGCAACGCGGTATTCGTGGTTTTTGATCTCGCGGGGAATGCCGACCTTCATGATGCTCGCCTTTCAACGCACTCACGTGTCTCAGCGGATGGGCCATTGTCTTTCTAAAAACTGCGAGTAGAGGCTTGTCTGTCGAAATCTGGCCCGGTCGACGTCAGGCTAGGCCAGCGCACCGCCGTTGTCCCGCGCATGGTGTCAGTCGACCCGCCACTGGTCTTACGGCCTGACACTCACGGGTTGGTTCGGACTCGTCCGATCGCGACGACGTGGGCGCGCAACGGCCACGCAGCGTCGGACCCGCGCAGCGAACCCCAACCTGTCGCCCGAGCCGCGCTCGCGGCGAGCGACCCCGCGACCGTGATCGGCGAGGTCAAGCGTCCGGCGAGGACCAATGCGACCAGCGAGTCGAGTGGGACCCACGCCGTCGCCATGTCGCGCTCCTCACCACTGCCGGGAGGTCGACCGCCCGGGGCGGCACTCACCTTGCGGGCGAGGAAACATCTGAAGACTTCGCTGCTTCCGCCGGGTGAATTAGCCAGGTCAACAAGAACGCTCCAGTCCGCTGCGATCAGGCCGGCTTCTTCGATTAGTTCACGTTGCACGCATTCGAGCGGAGTTTCGTTGTCAATGTCGAGCAGGCCGGCGGGTGGTTCCCACATCAGCGCGCCGACCGGGTGTCGATACTGACGCACGAGTAGGACGCGGTCCCGATCGTCGAGCACGATTGCTCCGACTGCCCCGGTGTGCACGATGTAGTCACGCGTCACCGTTTGTCCGTCGCCGAGGTCGACGTCGTCGGTGCGTACATCCCAGACGTGTCCGGCGAGTCGCTGCTTGCTCGAGATCACGGTTCGGTTGGTCGGCTCGTCGACGAGATCATCGATCGATCCAGTCCACGTACCCATTGACCAGTCGTCGCTCTGTGAGTTCATGCCGGTGAATTCATGCCAGCTCGATCAGGGGCATCACATCAGGACGTGGGGACAGACGCGACACCGGAGTCGTGAGCAACAGTCGCGGGTGCGGACGCATTCTTGCGAGCCAGCCCCGCGGCCACGAGCCCAGAAAAGAGTGGGTGCGCACGAGTGGGCCGCGATCTGAGTTCGGGGTGAGCCTGCGTCCCGACGTAGTAAGGGTGAACTTCGCGCGGCAGTTCGACGAATTCGACCAGTCGACCATCCGGTGATGTGCCCGAGAAGCGCAGTCCCGCCGCTTCGAGCGCCGGACGATATTCGTTGTTGACCTCAAAGCGATGGCGGTGCCGTTCATCGACGTACGGCGTGCCATACACCTCGCGGATCATTGAGCCATCGGCAAGCTTCGCGGGGTACAGACCAAGGCGCATGGTCCCGCCCATGTCGCGATCACCGGCGACCACATCGCGTTGATCTGCCATCGTCGCGATCACCGGGTGCGCGGTGGCCTCATCAAACTCCGTCGATCCAGCACCCTCGAGATGCGCCACGGATCTGGCGTACTCGATCACCATGCACTGCAAGCCGAGACACAAACCGAGTGTGGGAATGCCGTGTTCGCGCGCGAAAGTCAGTGCGCCGAGTTTGCCTTCGATTCCGCGTACGCCGAATCCACCCGGAACGCAGATCGCGTCGACGTCGGCTAATTGCGCGATTGAGCCGTCTGCGGTGGCGCACTCGTCCGAGGCGATCCACTTGATGTTGACGCGGCAGTCGTTGGCGAAGCCGCCGGCTCGCAGCGCTTCGGTCACCGAGAGGTAGGCGTCGGGCAGGTCGATGTATTTGCCGACGAGACCGACGGTGATTTCGTTCGCCGGCGTGTGCACTCGACGCAGGAGTTGATCCCAGTCGGTCCAGTCGACGTCGCGAAACGGCAAGCCGAGACGGCGTACGACGTAGGCATCAAGCCCTTCTGAATGCAGAACTTTCGGGATGTCGTAGATGCTGAGCGCATCAACCGCGGCGACCACTGCCTCGTCGTCAACGTCACACATCAGCGAAATCTTGCGTTTGATCCCCGGCGGCACAGGTCGGTCGGCGCGCAACACGATCGCGTCGGGCTGAATACCGATGTTTCGCAGTGCCGCGACAGAGTGCTGGGTCGGCTTGGTCTTCAGTTCACCCGATGGGCCGATGTAAGGAAGCAACGACACGTGCAGGAAGAAGACGTTGTCTCGGCCCACTTCGTGACGCACCTGCCGCGCGGCCTCCAAGAACGGCAACGACTCAATGTCGCCAACGGTTCCACCAACTTCAGTGATGACCACATCGACATCGGGGCCGGCCATGCGGCGGATTCGTGACTTGATCTCGTTGGTGATGTGCGGAATGACCTGCACGGTGTCGCCGAGATATTCACCACGGCGTTCCTTGGCGATGACAGCGGAGTACACCTGACCTGTCGTGACATTGGCGGACCCGTGCAGATCGGTGTCGAGGAAGCGTTCGTAGTGGCCGATGTCGAGATCGGTTTCGGCTCCGTCATCGGTGACGAACACTTCGCCATGTTGGAACGGGTTCATCGTCCCTGGATCGACGTTGAGGTACGGATCCAACTTCTGCATCGTGACTCGTAGGCCGCGCGCTTTGAGCAGGTTGCCCAGACTTGACGCGGTCAGGCCCTTGCCCAGCGATGAGGCGACGCCTCCGGTGACAAACAGGTGCTTTGTCTTCTGTGACGATGCCAACCGAGGCTCCCGCGGTACCGATGTGCGGCGAGAACACTCGCCCGTCCACGGAATATCAGGCTAACACCTCTGTACCGGTGTACCCGCCCATGATCTGCGCGAACGGGTCAAGACCCATCGGTCCAAGGCGCAAACCGTAGGAATGCCAGTCCTTCAAATCGAAGTCAGCACCAAGTCGACCTCGGGCCGCCTCGCGCGTGTCGAGCCACACTTTCTCGCCGACTTTGTAGGAAATTGCCTGACCTGGCAGCCCGAGATAGCGGTCGGCTTCGCTGCGGGCAAAGTCCTCGGCCAGGAGTGCCTGGTCCTGCAGGAATTCGACCATGGAGGCCCGCCTGAAGATCTGCCCGGATAGCTCTCCTCGACCCGTCGGGATGACTAACTCCAGGTGCGCTCCAATATCAAGCACGACCCGTGCGGCCCGCAACGCTTGATTGGAGAGAAAGCCCATCTCGATTCCGGGGTCATCGAAGTAGCCGAGTTCGTCCATCAGTCGTTCGGCGTACAACGCCCAGCCTTCGCCGTAACCCGACGTCCATCCCGCCAGCCGCTGGAATCGTGACTGTCGATCGCGTTCCAGCGCGGAGGTGGCGCATTGGAGGTGATGGCCGGGTACGGCTTCGTGGTACCACACTGAGACCGCCCACCACCTGGGGAAGCTGGTGTGTCCCAGGGTGGGATACCACGTGCTGCCAGCTCGGCTGAGATCTTCGCTGGGTGGGACGTAGTACGGCGCCGCCGCGCCTCCCTCGGCTGCCAACTTCACGTCGCATTGCCGAATGCGCGGGTCGATGTCGAAGTAGCGACCTTCCATTTCCGTGGTGGTTCGCTCGGTCAGATCGGTGAGAAACTCAAGCAACGCGTCGCTGCCTTCGATGACGTAGGCCGGATTGCTGTCCAAATAGGCACGCACCTCAGAAACGGCCAACCCGGGTGACAGCGCCGCTGCGACCGACGTCATTCGCTCGCGAATCCGGTCAAGTTCTTGCCAGCCCCAAAGCCACGTCGACTCGAGGTCGAGTTGCGCGCCATTCCAGACATTGGCGTGCATGGCGTACCGCTCTGGACCGACCGCGTCGATCTCGCTGGCGTGCGGGGCATAGGTGTCGCGGAGGTAGGTACCTGTCTCGCGGTACGCCGCTTCGGCGACCGCGGCCAAACCCGCCAGGTCATCCAGGCCATCGCCCCGGTCACTGCCTGCGTCGAGGTCGCCCCGCGTCGTGTCGAGTTCACCGACATAACTGGTGAACCAACCACGCTCGGTATCGCCAAAGACGTCACATTGGTCTGCGACCGCCAGTGCTTGTCGCCTCGCGCTTACGAGTCCCTGCGCGATCGAGTCGTCCAGCGCGGATCGCCAGGTCGCAAGTGCACCCGGGATCGCGGCGAGCCGATGCGAGATCGACTCGCGTGCCTCAGGCTCGTTGGTGGGCATCAAGTCGAATACCGCTCGGATGTCGGAGACCGGACTCGTCAGCACGTTCATCGTACGAACGTTTTCACCGCTGTCGTGCAGTTGCAGCGCGCATTCAAGCCGTTCCTGCAAGCACAAGGCAGCCACCGAATCGATCGCGCTCAAGTCACTGACGCTTCCGCGTTCACTATCCGTTGCCTCACCTGCTTTCGACACCGCGACAGTCATGGCCAACTGCTTCAGGGTGTCGCGTGCCAGCTGCGCACGTGCCGACTGAGCCTGGCCCGAATAGTCGGTGAGTCGATCGTCGTGACCCGAAACCCCCATCCCCGTTGCCGCGACGGGATCGGCAGCCGCAAACTCGTCGACGTAGCGACTTGAGAGTTCGAAAACACCGGAGAGTTCGCTCATCAGAATCTCATCGCTCGAGGTTTCCCTCGGCTGGCGTCATATGTCTGACTTGATCTTGACTGTCTTTTTCGCACGCGGGCGGTTCGGGGTACGCCATGACGTCTTCTCAGCCTGAGCCATCTCAAGAAGTTCCGACGCGTGCGCTAGTGCGGTATCACTGTCTTCCAACCCGGCCAACATTCGGGCTAGTTCACGGGTCCGTTCATCTTCTTTCAGGTTCGTCACACTGCTCCGAGTGACTCGACCATCGTGGTTCTTGGTCACGCGAATGTGCTGATCGCCAAATGCAGCAACCTGCGGAAGATGAGTCACGACCAGGACTTGGGTTGAACGCGCGAGTCGTGCCAAGCGTCGTCCGACCTCGACAGCCGCGCGCCCCCCAACTCCGGCGTCCACTTCGTCAAACACCATGGTGGCAACAGGATCGGCGCCTGCCAAGACCACTTCGATGGCGAGCATCACTCGTGACCGTTCGCCCCCGGATGCACTGCGGGCGACCCCAACCGGCTCCGCTCCAACGTGGGCCGCGAGCAGAAATTCAACTTCGTCAACGCCATCTGGACCGAAGTCAGCGACTTTGACGGATGGACCTGTGCGTACGACAGCGGAAAAAGCGGCGTCCGGCATTGAGAGGGCTTTGATCTCTTGGAGGACGGCTGACTCGAAGGCCTCGGCTGCTGTACGACGTGCCCCGCTCAACTTGTCAGCCACCGAATGAAGCGTCTTGAGGAGTGTCTTTCGCTTCGCTGCGAGTTCGTCGAGATCGGCTCCCGCAGTTTCGAGCCGCTCAAGTCGCTTCGCTGCTTCTTCTCGCCATTCGATCACTTCGTCAACCGTCGCGCCGTACTTGCGTGTCAGCCGAGTCAGGTCAGCGCGGCGTTGCTGCAGGGATTCCAGTCGGGCCGGATCAGCATCGATGGAATCGGCATAGGTCGCGAGTTCCGCCGACACGTCGGCCAGTACGGCAACAGCGTCGCCGAGTTGCGTCGCCAAGGCGACCAGCGCCATGTCGTGTTGCTGCACAGATTCCAGCAGCCGGCGGGCCGAGACGATCAGAGCCACGGCATCCGCCGCGTCGTCGGCGTCATCTCCGTGCAGCACATCGTGTGCCTGGGACGTCGCCTCTCTCAGTGATTCGGAATGAGCCAACCGCTCAATCTCAGAACCGATGGCGTGGTCCTCGCCGGCGAAGGGTGCAGCGGCGTTCACCTCCTCGATTCCGAACCGCAGCACGTCGAGCTCTTGAAGACGTTGTCGTTCCACACTTTCGTCCCGGTTGAGCGCCGCTTCGATGTCGCGCAACGCCGCATAGGACTGTCGATACTTGTCCAGCGGCGCGCGGACCTGCTCGCCTGCATAGGAGTCGAGAAGCGCACGTTGGTGGCGTGGACTCATGAGTCGCTGTTGATCGTCTTGACCATGAACCGCGAACAAAGACTCGCCCACGTCGGCAAGCACCCCGGCTGGAACGGATCGCCCTCCTAGGTACGCCTTCGATCCGCCTTGCGCCGACAACGAACGCGCGACGATCAGCCTGGGGACCTTTGCGGCGTCGACCTCAACATCGCCCCCCGCGTCCTCGACGCGGGACAACACTCGATCGACCAGTCCAGCCGGGCCGGTCACCGTGACATGCCCCTCGACGCTGGCCTTGGTCGCGCCGCTTCGAACGGTCGAACTGTCCGCGCGTCCACCCAAGAGCAGCGCGAGACCGGTCAGAACCATCGTCTTGCCCGCGCCGGTTTCTCCAGTCACGACCGTGAGACCCGGGCCGAACTCCAGGGTCGCCTCGTCGATGATGCCGAGTTCGCGCAAATGCAACTCTTCGATCACGGGGTGGGACCTGACCGGCTAGAGCCACGCCACCCGGAGACGGGAAGTTCGAATTTCGCCACCAAGCGATCAGTGAACGGCCCGGGGTGTAGGCGCGCGAGACGTACTGGCTCGTCATGGCGCCTTACTTCCACGCGCGCTCCGGCCGCAAGTTCGGTCGTACGTCGTCCGTCACACCACAACACGCCTCGATGAGTTCTCGGCTGCAATTCCACGGCGAGCACCGAACGCGGCGATACGACGAGTGGGCGGGCAAACAGCGCGTGTGCGCTGATCGGCACGAGAAGCAACGCCTCGACTTCCGGCCAGACCACCGGTCCCCCAGCACTGAACGCGTAGGCCGTCGATCCGGTCGGGGTCGCGCAGACAACTCCGTCACATCCCCACTGAGACAGCGGTCGGCCGTCAACCTCCACGATGACCTCAAGCATCCGTTCGCGTTCGACCTTCTCCACGCTCGCGTCGTTGAGCGCCCAATCACGCGACACCTCGACACCACCCACACTGACGCGCACATCGAGGGCGAGTCGATCTTCCACTGAGTAACTGCGGGTCTTGATCGCCTCGACCACATTGGCGAGTCCATCCCGTTCGGCCTCGGCGAGAAAGCCGACGTGCCCGAGGTTGACGCCCAACAGCGGGGTCCCATGGGGGCGAGCGAGTTCTGCGCCACGCAAGATGGTTCCGTCGCCTCCGAAGACCACCACGAGTTCGCACCCCGCAGCAGCGTCCGCGTCCGCCGCGACGATGTCGATCGCCGCGCCCTGAGCACTCGCGACAATATCGCTATCAAACGCGCGTTCGTCGACCAATTCAGCGGCCTCGTCTTGTCCGACGCGAACGTGAACGCCAACCGCGGCGAGGTTGGCGCAGAATGTCCGCGCGAGATCACGCGCCTCGGCCCGACCACCGTGCACGACGACGAGCACCGAGCGCTGCGAATCGGTCGCGTCTGGTTGTGACGTGTCGACCGAAGTCATTGCGGCCCCTCCGCGATCGCGGTTGCGATGCGCTCATCGTCTGGCGGTGGCGCATCGGTGCGCAACCATAGGAAGTACTCCACGTTTCCACTCGGTCCGGGCAGTGGACTCGCCGTGACTCCGGCCATCCCCAGCCCCAACCGGTGCCCGGCATCGGCGATCTTACGGACAGCC
>JBBRLC010000007.1:0-13770 GCA_038231595.1 Candidatus Nanopelagicales bacterium
ACAGTGGCGTGCAGATCGGGCGATCGAACTGAGCCAAGTCCGGTCTGCGGACCTGGCGGTGTCGGAATTGGCGTTGTGAGCGAAGCGAGCGTCGTCTGCAACCGATAAGTGCGGCCAGGAAGCGGTTCTCCCAACGCAGTTTCCAGGGCAACGGCGGCTCGAACCACCGCGCCCCGATCCGCGAGAACGGTCACTTCCAGCGTTTCAAGGAGGTGAAGGGCATCCTCGGTGGCAACGCAGTCACCGATTCCACCGAGCGTCGTGTCCAACCGGCGTACGCCTGATTTCATCGCAGTCAATGCGTTAGCCAATCCAAGTCCAGTTCGGTCGGACAGTCGCACCGCAAGGGGTACAGGACGCGCACGACCCACGCAGTCCTGCAAGAGGGCCCGGACGGTCAGTGGCGTCGCGGTGGCGTCATCGACCAACACAATCACATCAGGACCGAGCGCAACTGCTGCAACTACCGCGGCCATGGTTGTCTCCGTGAACAACGGATTGAAGGCGGCTGGGATCTCGATGCGGACCGCGAGCCCTTCTTCGCGTGCGTAGTCGACGACGGTCTTTGTTTCACCGAAGATCCGGCCCAACTCCGTGTCACGTTCGTCGACGTCAAGCCCGTGGATCGTCGACAAGTCCACTGCCACGTCGATGCCCTCAAGCGCGTAGGCGGCAACCGTGTCAACGTGGGCGATCGACGCCACTCTCGCCCAGGCCCCAGCCGCCGTCTCCGGCAACTCAGTGCGGTTCAAATGTGTGACATCCATGCCCGCCGGAGGCCCGACAACCAGATCGAGGACGTGAGTGGTAATTCCGGCATGTCGTAGCGATGTCAACGTCGAGGCAACAGTGCCCGGGGCCAAACCCCGATCTCGCAATTCTGCGGCCACACCACAATCGACGACCACGGCGTCCTCGGGAAGTTGGTCAGCGAACTGCCCCCAGGCGCGCGAATGAAACAGCAAAGGTGCGCTAATACGCGGCGTATCAGCGGCGAGCACTTCTCCGACGAAGATTGTGTGATCGCCGCCGGGGTAGGCGTAAACGACTTTGCAATCGACCCATCCCAATGCTTCACCGAGCACCGGAGAACCCGTCGCCGACGTCACGACATTCAGGCCATCAAATCGCTGGTGCGGTTCGTCACCCATCATCCCGGCGAATCGCTTCCCAATGTCGGCCTGATCTTTGGCCAAGATATTCACGGCGAAGATTCCGGCCTCGCTGATCAAGTCGTGTGTCCAGATGTTCTTCGCGAGGCAAACCGAGACCAACGGCGGATCGAGACTCACGCTGGAAAATGACGAAGCCGTCATGCCGTGGTTGCGACCACCGTGGTGAGTCGTCACGACAGTGACTCCTGAGGGCCACTGTCCCAGAACAGACTTGAAGGTCCCGGGGTCTAGAGACACGAGCACCTCCACTGTCCTGTGTTTTCCTGCTGTCCGGAGTTCCGTCTTGTGGAACGCCGTTACAGGTCACCAAAGAATAGGGGCCGAACAGGTCGACAACGTACCCAGTGCCGATTGCTGGGTTGCGCCGGACTCCCGAAGCGCCCCCACGGTGGCTTCAGACTGCAATCTTTCGCCGTGGATGAGGCACTTGTCCACGGCATCCCCGACCAAATGTCGGCGCCAAAGTCGGCCGAAACTGTTTCACCTAGTGGAACCGAGTCCTAGACTGATCACGCACTCGACCTCGCGGGTGCCCTGCGCTCTGGGGGACCAATGGTCGCTGGCAAGCCTGCTCCGGAGCAGAATCCACTTCGCGTCGAGCCAGATACCGCACGTCATCCTGGAGCGACCGAAATCCCCGTCGATCGCGCCTTCGCGGCTCCGGCGAGCCTGTCGATTGCTGCCGTCGAGCGCGCGATCGATGTCCTGTTGCTTTTCGGCAGTCAGAACCGTACGAATCTCGGCGTCACGGAGATCTCCGGCGAATTAGGGCTTTCTAAGGCCGCAGTGCATCGCATCTTGACGTCCCTTCGCACCCGCCACCTCGTCGAGGTCGACCAAGACACTCGTCGCTACAGCCTCGGCTCAGCCGCCCTCTCGCTGGCCCGGGCGTACCTGTCCGGCATCGACGTGCGGAGCCTGGCCGCCGACCAGCTACGCGAGTTATCGAAGGCGTCGGGCGAGACCGCGACACTGTCCATTCGAGCTGGCGATGTCCGCATGTACGTCGATCAAGTCATTCCCGATCGCGAGGTACGAATGGAGGTCGCCCTCGGACACCCGTATCCGCTCCACGCCGGCGCCTCAAGCAAGACATTTCTCGCGTTCTTGGATCCAGACGACATCGACTCATACATCGCGCGAAATGGTCTCGGGCCGCTCACGGATGCGACCATCACCGATGCCGTGGCGCTGAAGGCCGAACTCGACGAGATTCGTTCCCGGGGCTATGCCGTGTCGTTTGGTGAGCGGCAAGCGGGCGCGGCCTCCGCGGCTGCGCCCATCTTCGATCACGAAGGTCGCCCAGCGGCCGTGATCTCGGTCGCCGGGCCCGCCGAACGATTCCGGGGCTCGATGGATGAAGCGATCGAATTGCTCCGCGAGACTGCGACGCGCGTATCGGAGCGGATGGGATTCGACGCCCCGTGACCCGTGCGGCACCCCGGGAGGGCGCGGGTTTCTCGTAGCGGGCGGGGGTTTCTCGTCGCGTCGCGCCGGATCTGAGCACTGCGCACACTTAACCTGTCCGAGTGACCTAGAGTCGCCCGCGATTGTCCGCCGCTTTAGGGGAGCCCACGGTGCGTCTTACGCCCCAAACGCCGATCTTCTACACCCTGTTTACCCGCAGCGCGGAGCAGCATGTCGTCGCGGCTGGCCTGCTCACTGAATTGCTCGGCGCTACCGCCGATGACCGCCTCGAGATTGCTGCGAAAACGCGCGAGGCTGAACACGCGGGCGACGAGATCACCCACGAGATCTACCGAACCGCGAACTCAACCTTCGTCACTCCGTTCGATCGTGAGGACATCTACCGCCTCGCCTCAGCAATGGACGACGTCATTGACGAAATGGAAGCTGCCGTCGAGTTGGTCGTGCTCTATAACGTGGGCGAGTTTCCACCGGAGTTTGCCGATGTCGTCGGCGTACTAAATCGAGCGGCCGAACTCACCTTGGACGCAATGCCTCGTTTGCGGACCATGCGCGATCTGTCGGAATACTGGATTGAGGTCAACCGCCTCGAGAATCAAGCAGACAAGTCGCATCGGCGGCTACTCGCCCGGCTGTTCTCCGGTGAGTACGACGCGATGACGGTGCTCAAACTCAAGGACGTCGCGGAAGCACTCGAAGCTGCCGCGGATGCGTTCGAGAAGGTTGCCAACGTGGTCGAGAGCATCGCCGTCAAGGAGTCCTGACCGCACATGTTTCTCGGGCTCGTCATCGCGGTGGTCGCCATCGCGCTGATCTTCGACTACACCAATGGGTTTCATGATGCGTCGAATGCCATCGCGACGTCGGTATCAACCCGTGCGCTGACACCGAGGATCTCCTTTCTGATGGCCGCGTTCTTCAACTTTTTGGGCGCTTTTCTCGGTCAAGGCGTCGCCAACACTATCGCGTCGATAACGAGTCCACAGCCCGGCAATATCGGACTCGTGATGATCATTTCCGCTTTGTTCGGCGCAATCGCCTGGAATCTCATCACCTGGTGGCGCGGACTCCCCTCGTCATCGTCGCAGGCTCTCATCGGCGGAATCGTCGGTGCCGCGTTGGCAGCTTCCACCACCGTCAAGTGGGCAACGGTCTGGGAAAAAGTCGTGATACCGATGGTGCTTTCTCCCGTCGTCGGGTTCCTCCTGGCGTACGCCTTGATGCTGGGAATCCTGTGGGGATTCCGCCACAAGAACCCGAGCAGAACTCAACGCGGCTTCCGCATCGCTCAGGTGGGATCCGCTGCCGCTATGTCACTGGGACATGGGTTGCAGGACGCTCAGAAGACGATGGGCATCATTGCCCTTGCCTTGATCACCGCCGGGTACCTTCCGGCCGGAACCACGATCCCGGTGTGGGTGGTGGCCGCTTCAGCTGCGTCGATCAGTCTTGGGACCTACGCCGGTGGGTGGCGCATCATGCGCACCCTCGGACGGCGCATCATTCATCTCGATCCCGCTCGGGGATTCGCCGCCGAGTCGGTTGCTGCGTCAGTGCTGTTCATCAGCGCATTCGTTTTCAAGGCGCCGATCTCAACAACACAGACGATCACCGGCGCGATCATGGGTGTCGGTGCCACGAAACGTATTTCGGCCGTCCGATGGGGCGTCGGGGTCAACATCGCTTGGGCTTGGGTACTTACCCTGCCGATGTCAGCGCTGATGGCGGCAATGAGCTTCTACATCCTGCGGCCCATCCTCACCTGACCCCTACTGCGGCGGAACCGGATCCGTGAGTGGGTCGTACGCCGGATCCCGATAGGCCCGCGCTACCGGAACCCCGGGCAGGATCGTCGGCGAAGCCTGCTCGTAATGGAGCGCCGGAGCGGCGACAGGCGGCATCGCGGCCTGGGACTCGGGCGCGACGGGCCGCCGCACGGTGTTGTCCAGTGCCTCGTGCCAGGCCGCCGAGGTTGATTGCGACACATGCGTCGGCGCGATGGGTGGCGCAGGTGCCGGCGGCAGGTACATCGGCGGGGCCGGGGCAACGTGGGCCACAGGAACTGGTGGCAGGTACGGCGGCGGAGGCGACGCCGGCATCTGGTGTCCATTCGAGGCAGCGGGCGCGCGGCTCATCGCGACGACGCCTGAACGCTCAACGGCCGCAACGTCGCCACCGAGGTACGAACGAACAACATCGGGATGGTTGCGGACTTCTTGCGGACTCCCCTCGGCGATCACGCCACCGAGTTCCATCGCGATCAGCCGATCTGCGAGGCGGAACAGCAACGGCAAGTCGTGCTCGATGACGACCAGAGTGGTACCCAGATCACGCCGTACGGTGCTGAAGAGTTCGACAAGCACATCGCCTTCGCTTTGAGCGATTCCACCGGCGGGTTCGTCCAGCAGCAGGACCGTCGGGTTCAACGCGAGCAGCGACGTGAGTTCGACCATGCGCCGCATTCCCGTCGACAACTCGCCGACCGGTTTGTACGCGAGGTGGCCGAGACCCATGAGGTCGATGAGATCGCGTGCCTTGGCGTACTTCGCTTTCTCGGCGCGCCCGAGTCCAAGAATCGACGACGTGATCTTCGTCCGGCCATTGCGCTCTTGGGCGACAGCGACGGTGTCGAGCACCGTCATGGTCGGGAATAGCCGCGCGCTTTGGAATGACCGCACCAACCCCAGCGACGCGCGGTGCTCCGGGGAGCGCGACGTGACGTCTCGACCGGCAAAGAGAACCGCACCCGAATCAGGCTTTACGTAGCCAGCCACCATCTCGAACATGGTCGTCTTGCCTGCGCCGTTCGGTCCGATGATGCCCAGGATTTCACCTTGCCGAACGGTGAGATCAACCTCGTGAACGGCCTGGACTCCGCCATACGACTTTGACAATCCGCGTACTTGGAGGATGGGTGGAGTGGCCGGACCGGGAGCTTCGTACACCGGTGTTCGGACTGAACCGGTGACTGCAGGAAGCCCGGTGAGATCCAACATTCGAATACCACGGTCGCCGGCTTCGCCACCGGCATCAGAGATTCGAGCTTGAGTGGGATCAATCCCCGCAGCCTTCGCAAACATGTCGGCGATCCGGCTGCGTAGTGAAGCGACGAGGCCACCGATTCCCGACGGCGCCACGACGATAAGAACGAGCCAACTCAAGGTGAGACCTGCGAGCGCGATCGTTCCAAAGCCCAGATAGTCCGGGACGCCCTTGACATAGAGCGATCCGAAGACCGGGCCGAACAAACTGCCTAACCCGCCGACCGCCGACGACGTGACGACTTGGATGGAGGTCGCTGCCGGGAAGGCGCTGTTGTTCAGCTGAGTCAGGCTGTGACCGAACACTGCGCCGCCCAACCCTGCCAACGCTCCCGACAGGGCGTACACCTGCAACTTTCGGCGCGAGGCCTGGATGGTGAGCGCGCGCGCCGCGTCCTCATTGTCGCGCAACGAGATGAGGACGCGACCGAATCCACTGCGTCGAACATTGCGCGTGATGACCAAAGCCAGCGCGAGGAAAGCCAGCGCGAGGAGGAAATAGTTCTTGCCATCCTCGAAGGAATAGTCACCAATGATCGGCTGGACGGGAGACACACCCTCGCCGAGCAAAAAGTCCTGTCGCAGCAACCACTGCGTCGTCGCAAGCGCAAACGCAAGAGTGGATACCGACAGTGCCAATCCACGCAGGCGCAGTGCGGGGACGCCGACCAACGCCGCGGTGACTCCGGCAGCCGCACAGCCCGCCACAATTCCTAGCCAGAAGTTGCCCGTCTGATTGACGGTATTAACCGAAACTGCTGCACCGATGCCAGCAAATGCGAACTGTCCCAATGACAGTTGCCCCGCAAGTCCGGTCACTATCGATACGGACATCGCGACAATCGTAAATGCAGCTACGGCGGTGAGCAACGTGGCTTGAGCATTCGTCACTTGCAAGGAGAAGGCGATCAGGAGGGCGAAGAAGATTGTTGCGAACACTTTGTCCATGTGGCGGATGGCGAAAACCCGCTGATAGACAGACGGCAGTGGTGGTGGGGAAAGCCGACTCCAGTCCCCTCGGTCTTCGTCACGTCGAGCCAATCGTGGCTGCAGAAGCAAAGCACCAATGATGATGATGGCGAGTACGAGTTCGACGGTTCCGTCTGAGGCACTTCGCGAAATCAAGATTTGTTCGATCACGCCGAGCACTAGCGACGACAAGAACGCAACAACGAGGTTGGAGAAGCGAGCGATAACGGCCCCCGCCAAGCCCTTCAGAAGCAAAGACGGTCCAAGGGCCTCAATCGTGATTGACCCCTGAGTGGGCCACACCAACGTGGCCGAGAATGCCGCGATGGCTCCAGCGATTGCCCACGACAACGTGACCATCCGCGGTGCTGAAACGCCCGCCAGCGATGCTGCGTCTGAGTTGTCCGCAGCGGCCCGTATCGCCAAGCCATATCGAGAACGCTTGAGGAACAATGCAAGCGCGATGAAAAGCACGGGGGTAAGTAGCAACATCGCGACGTACGCATCGGCCAGGACTGTGTCGCCGATCTCAATGCGCGGCATTCCGGTCGGCTTCGGGAAACTCACACCGGATGCGTTGTCCTTGTTGATAATCAACGCAGCGACAACAAGGAACGAACCCAACCCGAGGGTGACAACCGAGCCAATCAACCGGGGAGCGTCTTTGAGCCGTCTGATCAAACCCGCCTCAGTGAGCCCTGCCGCAGCCGCGCCCGCCAACATCCCCAGGGGGAAGGCCAACCAGTACGGCAGGAGTTGCTTCCCGGCAAGTACGCCCACGATCGCCGCACCGAATACGCCGATGGAACCCTGGGCGAGGTTGATGAACCGACTCGCACGGAAGACAAGTACGAAGCCGACGGCCAGTAGTCCGTAGACCATGCCGGAGAACAGTCCCAGCACAAGCCGCGACACGGTGAAGTCGAACCCATACGCCTCCAAAGCAATAACGCCATGCGACATCAGACATGCACCCCTGACATGTCGTCAGCATGTGCCCCGCCGAGTGAAAGCGCCGTTACCAATTCAGGATCCGCCCGCAACGCTTCAGCGCTCCCTTCGTATGTCACACGACCGCGTTCCATGAAATAGACGCGATCCACCAAGGAAAGCGCAACGTTGACCGACTGCTCCACCAAGAGCACTGCAGTTCCTTCATCGTGAAGCAACCGAACGATGTTCATCAGATCACCGACGATGACCGGAGCAAGACCAAGAGAAAACTCGTCAATCAAGAGAATCTTGGGCCGCAAGATGAGTGCCTTCGCCAACCCCAGCATTTGCTTCTCGCCACCGGAGAGGGTTGAACCGAGCTGGTTGCGACGATCGGCAAGCTTCGGGAACGCGGCGTACGCCCGATCCATCCCCGCATCCGTAGCCTTGGCTTTGCCACCCAGCGAGAAGCCGAACATGCGCAGGTTGTCGGCCACCGTCATGGAGCCAAAGACCGCTTCGCCACCAACAATTTCTGCCAAACCGAGCGCGACCCGCGAAGGCGCAGAGACCGCGGAAACGTCGTGGCCTTCGATGCGAATGACGCCGCTGTTTGGCTTGGCCAAGCCGGAAAGAATTCGCAGAGTCGTTGTCTTCCCGACTCCATTGGGTCCGAGCAAAGCGACGAGTTCACCGGGACCGACATGCAGTGACACGCCGAAGAGCGCCTGGACTGAACCGTATGAGTAATTCACGTCGGTGCATTCAAGCACCGGGGTACCGACAGGGCGACTCGGAACTGGGGGAGGCGGAAGTGTCGCAGCGGAGACGGCAACGGCAGCGACCGGAGGCCCCAGCGGGGGCGGCGGGATCAGGGGTCCGCCATTGAACATCAGGGGCGGAGGGGTGCCCGGTGGCGGGGGAAGGGTTGGGGGCGCGGTTGGTGGTGATGGAACAGTCAGAGCCGTCACTCCGGCGGAACCCACCGTGGTCCACATCGCCTGAGTCGGGACTCCGACTGGAGGCTGGGTAGCGAGCACCGGCGTCGCTGGCATGGGTGGCATCGCCGTCGCGGCATTCTCAACTTCTTCGCGATACAGGTTGTCTACCCCGATGGTGGCATTGGCCGCATTACGGCGAACAGCCAACGCCGCGAGGGCGAGCGGAATCGCAGCGACGAGGAACCCGATGCGAAGGTTGCCAGCTCCGGCGAGGGCGACGAGCCAGTAGCCCAGCACACCGCCGGCGACGAACGACAAACTCGACAACGCGGCGGCGGCAGTCCGATCACCCACCCGCACAACCGAGAAGAGGACTCCGTCCAGCGTGACAGCAGTGATCATTCCGCCAATCGCACACAAGGCGTACGCCGACGGCAGTCCGCCGGACGCGGGGTTCAGTGCCAAAGACACGACTCCGGTGATCGCCACTGTCATCCCAGCAAAGGCCGGCTTCGCGCCGTAATTGGGATCCGTTCTGCGCATCCGTTCGACGTTCCAGCCGACTTGCATCAATGGAATCGTGACAGTTGCAAGTGCGGCTGCAATCCCAAACGCCGCCAGGCCAGGTGTCACTCCCTTGTCAAGACCACGTTCGGCAATGACTTGCTGCGCCGGAATCAACATGCCAAGAAACGCGAAACCGGCCCCGACATAGCCCGTCAGCGTGGTGAGCGCCGACGGTACGCGGACAACCCGTTTCATTGAATCCCACGACGTTCCCGCAAGTCGTCCGTCGACGGCCGCTTGTGGTCCAAAAACAACTTCAATACGGGCCGCCTCCGCTCCGCCGAGTCCAGGCTCCTTCACCCGAAGCGCAAGCAGGCTCACGAGACCCGCGAGAATCGACACGCCGCTGATCGCTTTCGCGGCTCCCAACTCCGGGCCAGACGTCGCGAGGCCGGCAGCGGCAGCACCGGCCGCGGCTCCCAACAGCGTGCCAATGCGGTTGCGAGTGAGCGCGCGAACGCGGGCCTCAGGAGCCACGAGATCGGTGACGAGTGGTCGGTTTGTTGCCCAGGCACATGCTGCGAGGAATGCTCGAAGTGCCAACACGATCGTGAGAAGTGGCGGGGTCAACGTTTGACCAAGGAGGACGCCGATGACAGCGAGGTTGATGCCGGTGACAACAGCGATCCGAGTTCGATTCCAACCCGCGCCAAACTGAATGGCCGGGAAGATCGCGACGATCCCGACGAGTGCACTAAATACAACCGAAGCGCCGATGCTCGTCGCCTCGAGCCCGCCCGCTTTCGCGGCGTCCGGAAGCAAGAGCAGTAGCGCCGTCAGCGGTGCAGCTTCACAAGCAGCAAGTGTGGCCATCGCCCAAACGCGCTTGCGCGAACGCTCGTTTGTGGCGTCCTGCCAGCGAGGTGATTCTCGATCACCGTAGATGCCTTGTGCGATGCGCGCGGCGAAGAACCCACGACCACCTGAGGAATTAACCCGCTCCTGTAACGCTTCTTGGGTCAACTCCCCCGAGGGGGGCTGTGCCTCAGCCGGCCTTGAACGCGACATTCTCGCCCTTGAGTTGGAAGCACACACATGATGGGTCGTACGCCATGAGTCGGAACGTCGCTGCACCGGCGTGGCTTCCTGCGAACTCCGTCGTGATGCTTCGAGCGGCCTGGAAATTGGTACCCATGGTTGAGGCAGCCTTCCCAAAGTCTTCCGGACTCATGGCTCCAGGAGCGCCATCGAGTTTCGCTTTGTCCATCGCGGCCTTGATGAACAAGACGGCATCGCAGTAGTGGAACGGCTGAGCTGCTTCGGATCGGTTCTTGAAGGTGAGCCCGCCTTGGGCGAAAATCGTTTGGCATTGCGATTCGCCAAAGGTCGCCGGGAAGGGGTATTGCGCGTCAGCCACGTCGTTTACAGGCTGGAACGAAATACCCATCGCCCCGGCTTTGAGCGGGTTGTTTCCCCCAGTCAATGCTTGGTTGTCCAGGATGGACTTGGGGTTATCGATCGACGAGATGCCGTACATCGGTGAGTAGTTGAAGGCATTTCCGGCGACCGCAAAGAAAGGCGCCAACCGTTGCCCGCCGAAGAACACGACGCGATCGACTTTGGCGTCAATAAACTTCTGCGCCGCGTTCCCGAGACCTCCATTGAGACTTTCCGTCGTCTTGACGTCGATCCACTGCGTAACAGGAGACGTAACACCGGCGGCGGTCAGGGCGGCGAAGCCCTTGCCTTCGACAACGCGATGGTTAACCGGGGTATCGGGGGCCAACACGCCGACCTTCCCGCCCTTGAAGAAACCCTGAGTTTCGAGAGCCTTGATAAACGGATCTACGTAGTCGTCGTAGGAGACCAAGCCAGGAGCCCACAAGTAAGGACTCAGGTCGTTGTAGGCCTGGTTGTCCATCGGGAACGTTGTCTCGTCGACCGCGATGGTGCGTTTGCGCTGATAACACGGGCGCGCGTTTTCTTGGAACTGGCCTGTCAGTACGACGGCGAAGACTTTGTCGTCTTGGGTGAATTGATTGCACAGCGACTCTTCGACACTGGGGGCATCGGTACTGGCCTGGAACTTCACCAGGTCGGGCACCATCTTGCGTCCGCCCAGACCGCCATTCTTGTTGACCCATTCGCTCAAGATCTGAACTTGCTGGTTCGGATCACCCGCTGGATCGACCTTCAAGCCAAGCTGCTCGCTGATCTTTCCTAGGTCAGTAAAAATGAAGCCGATCTTGGCCTCGTCCGCGGTGACTCCCGGTGCCGGTTGGCCTCCCCCGGTGCCGCTGTTTCCGTTGTTCTTCGTGGTCGTACAACCAGCCAACACAAGTGCTGCGCACCCGAGGAGCACTGCCGCGCGGCGCCCAGCGACCGCTCGTATCCGGCGTTCGCTTCCACGAGTTCCAATTTTCGCGCTGCGAGAGGTCACGGCTGGCATTGCTCCTCCTGTCGTTCCGCCGAAGCGGAATGTCGAACTGGTCGTACACGTCACGATTACGGCTGGAAACATCGTCCGCCCGGTGGCGACCAATCGTGGCGTACGGGCGGACAGGACGCTCCTTGAGGCCTCCGGGAGACCAGATCCGTACCACTTGGTGGAACGCTGTTACGGGATTGTGACTTTAGAACCGCACTCGTAAAGGGTCAAGAGCGACCCACCACTTAGGGACACACGGCCATGCCGGTTCGGCGAGCCTGTTCAGCGATACCCCTTGCTACGTCGATCTATGCCAACAAATTGCGAGGTCTCCCGCGGGCCTTGGCCGCGACCTCGGAAATTGGCGAAGCCTCAGTTCAGGTTTCGCAGATCGATAGCCGTGCGGGTGCGACCATGCGAATGGGCCGGGTCTGATCGGCCTCCCACACGTCTTGACTGTTCCAATCTGCGTGCTTATGGTCCACAGGACGGAACGGGTGGAAGGCGGTCGCCCGACGCCTTATCGAGTAGGTCATGCTTGTCCGCCGCAACTTTGAGCGCATAAAGCACGTGACGGTTGGGTAGCCCCCATCCCCAGACTTCTGTACGCCTTGCAAAAAGGAGAGGGACGGTTCCGTGAGCCCGACCACCCTGGGTCAATTCGACTCCACCCGAGTGAGCGTTCGACACCGAGGACGGCGTCTCGCCGCACTCGCACTCGCGATGCTGACGGTGACAACCGGCGCTGTGATCACCGGAGTCGTCACGGCTCCTGAGGCCCTTGCCGCCGACAACGGGCAATGGTCGGTCTTCCCCGTCCAGCCCAGGGGACGCCAAGACCGCGTTGCTTACTTCCTTGAGGTCGCTGCCGGACAAACGTACAAAGACGCTGTCACGATCAGGAACAAACTTGATCGCCCCATCTTCTTGGAACTTCGTACCGCGGACGCCATGAACGCTCAAGCTGGCGGTTTCGCTCCCCGCCGGCCCGGTGAGCCGAATACCGGAGTCGGCTCGTGGGTCAAACTACCGACCAAATCAGTCAACATTGCCGCAAAGGCAACGATCACGATCCCGCTGATCATGACTGTTCCTCGAAACGCGACACCCGGGGATCACGTCGGAGCGATCCTCGCATTGGACCCCACCGTGCGAGGGACTGCCGCGGGCGGTACGCAGATCGGGGCCACCTACGAGGTGGGCGCGCGGGTGTATGCGCGCGTTGCTGGTCAGCTCACAACCCAAATGAGCATCCAGGACGTAGAACTTGAGGTGAAACAAAAGGCGATTTTCCCGTTCTTTCAACACGGGAAAGGAGTCATCCGTTACACGATCGTGAACACGGGGAACACTCGGATCAACGCAACTGAGAAGGTGGAGGTCACCGGTCTTTTCGGGCGCTCAATCAGCAGTTTTCCGACCCGTGGGGTGCCTGAACTGCTCCCAGGCGGATCTTTCGTGGTGGAATTGGCTTGGGATGGAGTCCCGGCGCTTGATCAAGTCCACATCCGCGTCGATCTGCAGGCACCAGGGGCATCCGCCGGAGGCGACCGGACCGATTGGGTGATCTCTTGGATATTCTTGTTGATCGTTCTGGGGCTCATTCTTGCCTTCATGGCCTACCGCTGGTGGAGGAATCGAAATCGAGAGGAGGACGAACCAACGCCACTCACTAGTGGCACACCGTTCCCGAGTTCGGTGGGGGTAACGTCGTCCGCCGTCGGAGTTGAGGCAAGTCCAGGTCGAAGCCGACACGGTCGGCGAGGGTAGGAACTGGTCATGGCTATGCGGCAATGCGATCACCGAGAGGTTCGCCGGCACAAGAGGCCAGCCACTCTGATGGCGTTAGCTGCGATCTTGTCCGGATTGACGTCTTCGGTGTGGGTCTCGCCGGCGTACGCCGACACACCCACACCTGCAACAAGAGCACTGGAAGTTTCGGGGACCCCTCAAGTGGGGCGAATAGGTGACAAGACCCACGTAATCGGCATTGGCTGGCCTGCCAATGCGCCAATCCAAGTGAGCACCTGCGGAAACAACGCACTGAACGGCTCCCCCGATTGCAACACGGATAACACGCAAAACACCGTGAGCGACGGTAACGGGAACTTTCAGTTCGATATGCAGTTCGGGCGACCCACCAAGCCGTGCCCATGCGTCCTGCACACGTACAGCCCGAACCTAAACATCGCCACCAACTTCCCAATCCAATTGCTAGACATGCCAACCGCACCACCTTCGAAGGACAGCAGTTCACGCATTCTCAAACTCGAGGTGTCCGTGAGTGGTGCAGGTCCCATCTGGTCGTGGCTCGGGTTCCCTGCACAACGCTCTCTGGATGCGAACAT
>JBBRLC010000008.1:0-13342 GCA_038231595.1 Candidatus Nanopelagicales bacterium
AGGGGCGGCGTGGTGAACTGCCGATCAACAGAGACTGACGCAGCTGCAAGCGCGGCCTCGGCCTTGCCCTTCTTGGCCGCGCCGCGGAAGGCGAGGTCGCCCTTGGCCGGCTTCGCATGTATCACTGCCTCCACCGCGAAATCGACGTTGAACGGCAGCTGTGCGTAGACGACCCGAACGAGACCTGCCGCCTCCTGGGCGGCTGCCGACGTTTCCGCGACGACCACGGCGATCGGCTGACCGTCCCAGTGCACCTCGTCGGTGTTCAAGTAGTTGACGTTGGTACCCGAGACATCAGGGCCGAAATCCCTGATCAGGTTGGCGCGGCGCGGCGGCCGCAGCTTCGGGGCGTTGCGATGAGTCAGCACCGAGATGACACCCGGCAGCGCGTCCGCGGCCGTCGTGTCGATCTCCGTGATACGGCCGCGAGGGACGGTCGCATGCACCAATGCAGCGTGGGTGAGCCCGGGATACGCGAACTCAGCGGCGAAACGTGCCGCGCCGGTCGCCTTGGCCATCCCATCGACGCGATCGAGCGGCTGGCCAACGAAGAGGCCAGTCGTTCTGCTCGCGTCGGCTCGCTCGTTGCTGGCGGGCTTTGCTTCGCTGGTCATGCGGCGCTCCCCTCGGTGAGCAGCTGGCGCAGCACCGCAACGATCGTGCGCCGGGCAAGATCGATCTTGAACGAGTTGCCGGTCAGTCCTTTGGCGTGGGCGAGTTCGGCGCGTGCAGCGTGTTGGAACGTCTCGTCGTTGGCCGGTGCGCCGACCAGGATGCTCTCCGCTTCGGAGGCTCGCCACGGCTTGGTCCCGACCCCGCCGAGCGCCATTCGCGCAGCGCTAATGCGACCGTCCTCGCCGACATCCATCGCTGCCGCGACAGAGACGAGCGCGAACGCGTACGAGGCTCGATCGCGCACCTTGCGGTAGCGCGAGTTGGCAGCCACCGGCAGGCGCGGCAACTCGACCGCGGTGATGAGCTCGTCGGTAGCCAAATCGGTCTCGATGTGCGGTGTGGTTCCTGGCAACCTGTGGAAGTCGGTCAGGGGTATGCGACGCGTGCCGCGGCTGCTCTGCACCTCGACCGTCGCGTCGAGCGCGGCCAAGGCCACCGCCATGTCCGAGGGGTGGGTGGCCACACAGTGGTCGCTCGTCCCCAGCACCGCGTTACCGCGGTTGAAACCCTCAAGCGCCGCACATCCGGAGCCGGGATCGCGCTTGTTGCAGGGAGACGCTTCGTCGTAGAAGTACAGGCACCTTGTGCGCTGCATCAAGTTCCCACCAACGGTCGCCATGTTTCGCAGCTGTCCGGATGCGCCATGCAGGACCGCCTGGGACAGCATCGGGTAGCGGGCCCTGATGAGGACGTTGGCGGCCAAGGAGCTGTTGCGCACCAACCCGCCGATCCGAATGCCACCACCCACTTCGTCTATCCGATCCAGCGGCAGTCGACTGATATCGATCACGGTGTCGGGTCGCTCGATACCCTCGCGCATCAAATCGACAAGGTTCGTGCCGCCGCCCAGGAACTTGGCCTGCGGTTCGGACCCAATCAGCTGTAGCGCCGCGTCGACGTCGTCGGCGCGGAGGTAGGCGAAGCTTTTCATCGGGCCGCCTCTTGGATCGCATCAACGATGCCGTTGTAGGCACCGCACCGGCACAGGTTCCCGCTCATCCGCTCGCGGATCTCGACCGCCGTCAACTCGCCGACGTTCGCAGCCAGATGTTCCGTCGCCGCGCTCGGCGCGCCGTCGCGGTACTCGGCGAGCATGCCAATCGCTGAGCAGATCTGTCCGGGCGTGCAATAACCGCATTGCAGTCCGTCATTGCGCACGAAGGCTTCCTGCAGAGGATGATCAAGTCCCTCGATCGTCGTGATCTCCCGGTCTTCGTACTGGACGGCGAGCGCCAGGCAGGACACGATGCGGACACCATCGACCAAGACCGTGCATGCACCGCACGCACCCTGATCACAACCCTTCTTCGTTCCAGTGAGCCCGAGATACTCGCGCAGCGCATCAAGCAAGCTGACCTGCGGTTCCACCGTCAACGCCCGCTCGGCTCCGTTGACTCGCATTCGCAACCCAGTCATCAGCTTCCTCCCAGACTCGCGCCCGTGGTTCGCAGACTCCGCGATCCCTCAGCGGCCGATGAAGTCGAAATCGGGGCGGGGGATGCCGGCCGCATCAGCCTTGATTGCTGACGCCACTCCGAGTTTCGCGTCGGCGGTCCGAAGCAGCTCGGCTGCAACTTCTGGTAGGAGTGCGTCGGCGGCGTTCACGCCGCCATTGGCCCAGGCATTGAGGAGCGCTTTATGGCCAGCATGAGCGCGCGTCGCACCGCGAGCGAGCCGGGAGGCCCACTGCGCCGTGACGACGTCGAGTTGGTCGTCGGCGACGACCTCAGTGACCACTCCGGCGGCCAGCGCATCAGCCGCCGATACCTTCTCTGACGTCAGCGCCCAGCGCATAGCGCGGGCACGCCCGGCGCGTTCAGCGACGCGTTGCACGCCGCCCAAGAGTGTGAACATTCCGATCGCACCTTCGGTGTGACAGAACCGTGCCGACTCCGCAGCGATGATGACGTCGGCGCGCAGGGCGATCTCGAACCCTCCGCCGGAACAGTTTCCTTGCACCGACGCGATGACGGGCATCGGCAGTTGCTCGAGTGCGTTGCTGATCTGCAAGCCGAGCGCGAACAAGCTGCCCATCCGGTCTGGGTCGTCCATCTCCCAACTCGCGATTTCCCCACCGAACGAGAAGTCGTCACCAACGGCTCGGATGACGACCACTCGCACGCTGTCGTCTCCCGTAATCTGGTCGACGGCAGCGGCACAACCCAGCATCGTTTCGGTGTTGAGCCGGTTCTGCGGCGGGTTGTTCAAGACGAACTCCGCGACCCCGTCGCGCACTGATACTTCGAAAGCCATCTTGAATCCTCCTAGACATTGGCCAAGCACACACCTCGCCTGGTACATTAAAGGAACGCATACGTTCCTTTGTCAAGGGAAAATTAATCTCGTCACAGCAAAATATGGGAGGTTGAGTCCGTGACATCACCCGACGTGGCCAACACTGCCCTGCCGCGGGCACGGGCCGTGAGCCCCGGGCGCCCGCCCAATTCGGAACTGGCCGCGCGGCAGCAGCGCGTGTTTGCCGTCGCCTCAGCAGAGTTCGTTCGTTATGGATACGCCGAAGCCAATTTGTCGCGCATTGCCGCCGACGCCGGAGTCTCGAAGAAGACCATCTACGCCCGGTACCCGACCAAGGCTGACCTTCTCGTCGCTGCAGTGAGCGACCTCGCGTCGCGCTATTACGAGGGGGTCGACGCTGCGTTGCATTCATCGGAGGGCGACCCCGAGCACGTGCTCACCACCTTTGGATTGCAGGCCGCGCGCAACTGGGCGACTCCAGAGGCCGTCGGCATATATCGACTCATCGTCTCCGAGGTCGCACGCTTCCCAGAGTTGGCTGCGATTTATCGCGACACAATGGATCGGTTTCGGACCACGCTCGCCGAGTACCTGCACGAGCAGTGCACCGCCGGGACCCTCGACATCGCAGACCCAGACGCGGCCTCACACCAGTTCGGAATGCTCGTCTACGGCGAAATCCGCGAAAAGGCTCTCCTTGGCGAAACCGTGACCGACGACGATATTCACGCTGTCGTTCTCAGCGCGGTCAGCGTCTTCCTCACCGGCTACGCAACGAAGACATAATCTTTGTCGCTTCCAGGTCGCTCACGCTCGCGTTTGATCACAGGGATTCGTTGAACCCAGCAACGCTGATCACACACCCATGCGCGCGTTCATTTCGCGCAACTGTGCCAACGTCGCTCCCGCCAGCTGCTGTCCGTGGAACTGAATCAACGTGACGATCACCGCTGCTAGTTGCAGATAGGCCGACGCGAAATGCGCGCGTTCAATGTCTGCGATTTCGGGCAACGCGACACCACCTGCATCCGCGGCAAGGAGGGTCAGGACGTCAAGCGCGACATCGACCGGCAGCGCCAACGCCTTCGAACCTTCAAGAATTTCGGTCCACCACTCGGCCGACCGACTGCCAACCGTCGTCCGAAAGAGGTACAGCAACTCCGAGACAATCGAGGTTCCAGCCGCAGCAAGGTCGCCTTCGTCATACTGTGCCGTCGCCATCGCGCTCGCTTCCCCAAGCGATAAATCGCGCAAGCAAAGCGCTTCGATGACGTCGATAAAAGTCCCTGCAGCATTCATGTTCTCGTCGCCCGTGAGTCGATCATCTTTTGTTTGAGGCGCTGGAGGCGAGGTTCGTCACAGTGATCAACCCGTATACCGCGTGTGGAACGATTGAGCGATCACCGTGCCGTCAGCGTCTGCGATAGTGCCAGTCTCGAGCGCAAGTCCGTCATTGCTGCAGTCCTGTTGGAATTGGGCTCGGAGCCACTCGTCGGGTTTGAGAGCCGCGCGTGTCCGATGGATGTGGACGGTGTAATCCACGCTGATGCCACCGGTCGGTGGCGCGACCTTTGTGAATGCTGCGGGCGGAAACCAGTCGAGTGCCATCGCGAGCCAGGTCGCGTCGATTGGGCGCGGTTCACGGGGCCGGAAATAGCCGCGCACAAGCGCTGCATCGACAAATTCAAACGGGATGTTCGCCGGGTCGAACTGCGCCTCGCAGTGGTCGAAATGGCGCACGAGCTGAGACGACTGCAGCGGCACGCATTCCTCGCGCGGCCTGAACGTGAGGCGTGGCGCATCGTCCCAGGAAACGCCAACGGTTGGATGCATCGCCGTGGCACGCGCCACCGCGATGTCGCGACCTCCCTGCTGCATTGTGAGACCAACAATTGACACTGATCTACCAGCGCGAATCGTTTCGATGCCAACAACAGCCGGCCCGGGTTCGCCAACTCTGAGGAACGAGGTCGACATCGTACGCAGCGATCGTTCGCCGACCACGGACTGCGCAGCGCGTGCGAATATCGCGGCGATATAGCCGCCGTGAATACCGCGCAGCGACGACCAGGACGCGTCGAGTGTCGCGCTGACTCGTGTTGGATCCTCGTCGTCGGGACGGACCAACGTCGTCGCATCGAAGGTCGTCCCATCAAAGGGAGTCGCGACATCCCAATCGGGGTTTCGGCTTCCAGACACAGAAATGATCCGTTCGTTATCCACAACCAACCGTCGGATTTATTAAAGTATAATCATACTTCAATCGGTACTGGCGTGCCGCCTGCGCAGACGATTATCTTCAGCGCATTCCGTATGTTCGTAATGCAATTCACCGGCGACCGCGAACTGTAAGAAATGGAACCCTCAAGATGGCGCGATACGACAGCAACCACAAGGCCGCTACCCGTGATCGGATCATCGAAGTCGCCGGTCGGCGACTGAAGACCGACGGTATTGAAGGGTCGGGCATCGCCACGCTGATGCAGGACGCTGGCCTCACAAATGGCGCGTTCTACGCGCACTTCGCATCGAAGGACGAACTCGTAGCGATCGCAATCGGCGACCAACTCGCCACACAACGATCGAAACTCATGTCGATGACACTCGACGGTGTCGGAATACGCGAATACGTTCGTGCGTATTTGTCTGCCGATCACCGTGACGACCTGGGTGATGGGTGCCCGTCGGCCGCTCTCCTCGACGAAATCGGTCGCGCGTCATTAGCGGTCAAGGCTGCCTACGGAGAAGGGATCATGGCGATCGTCGACGACATCACCGCGTTTCTCGAACCAGACGATCCACCTTCCGCGCGCGTGCGAACACTCGGCGTCATCGCCTCGATGATCGGGACGATGCAAATGGCGCGGGCGCTCGCCGATCCAGTGCAAAGCGACGCGCTTCTCGAACAGGGCATCAAAAACGCCATCGCACTCCTCGCCCGTGACGCTTATACCGTCTAACGCGCTCCAGCCGCGGGCCGAGGAGTTGTCTCGGCGTTAACACGCGCCACCACGCGCCGGAAGTAGGCCTCGCGTCGGCATGTGCTCTCGGCGGCTCAGGTCACTTGGTCCACAATGGTTCCTTCGACCCACGGCTCCGGGTTGGCGAGGAACGGGGTGTCGCCAAGGCGCGTCGTCTCGGCATCGAACACTGTCAGAGTGCGCGACGTCGCCCGAGTCGAGACGGCGGCAAGGAATCCCGCGAGTTCGTAGTCGAGGCCACGACTGATCGGCCGTGCTGTCGCGAAGTACACGGATCGCTTCAGGGCGCGAACGGCGACAGGCGAGCGGCGGGCCATGCGAGCGGCAGTCGCCTGGGTTTCGGCGAGCAAGAGGTCCGGCGCCACAACACGCTGCACGAGCCCGAGCTCGAGCGCTTCATGCGCGGTCACCGGGCGGCCTTCGAGGATGTGTTCCATTGCGCGGGCGGTTCCGACCATACCCGGCAGGCGCTGCGTACCGCCACCGCCAGGGAACAGGCCGGCAAGCATCTCGATCTGACCCATACGGACGTAATCGGCGTCGGCGGCGTAGCGCAGGTCGCATGCCAGAGCCAACTCCTGGCCACCGCCCATGGTCGGCCCGTTAATCGCGGCCAGGTAAACGGTCGAAGACCGGTTCATTCGCAGTGTGGTGCGCTTCCATCGATAGACCCAGACAAGGCCGGCGCCCATGGCTCCGCCGTGGCGCTCGATCACACCGGCGAGCCCAGGGAAGCGAAGGATCACGTTGCCGAACCGCAAGGCCGGTTCCAAGACGGACGGGCTCAACTCGGGGTGTGGGACCTCAATCATGCCACCAAGCTCACGCGGGTCGGCGTGCGTCATGAAGCGACCGTCCTCGGCGCCAGTGAGCACGACCGCGCCAATCGAGTCATCGCGGTCTACGGCCGCGGTCAGGCGGTCGAGATCGCGCACCAGCGCGATCGTGACGAAACTCAGCGGCGGACTGGCGTAGCGCGCCGTCAGGACGCGGCCGTCCTGTTCAAGCGACAGCGACTCAAGTGAGAGGTTCTTTGCGCGGTTCATCGTTGCACTTCTTCCTCAGCTGGCGACCGGCACGTGCCGGCGCAGGAAGGCGAGCTGATCGCCGATGACCTGCTCGAACGGCTCGCTCAGGTACAGCCAGGCGTGGCAATCATCGGCGCCCGATACGAATCGCACGTCTGCGCGCTCGTGCGCGCAAACCGTCTTCGCGAGGGCTCCCACTTGTTGATCCTCCACGATGGTTCCTCCAGGTGAGATTCTCTTGAACTCTATTCAAGAGTACAATATCGTCTTCTTGAACACCTGTCAAGATACCGCCGGAGAGAAGTCATCGATGCCCCGTAACCGTCAGCCACAGCCCAAAGCGGAAAAGCGGGCGGAGCTCATAGCTGCAGCACGCGCACTGTTCATGCGCGACGGCTACGACGCGACGCCCGTGAACCGCATCGCGCAAGCTGCGCAGGTCACACCGAACACGATCTATTGGTATTTTCGCGACAAGGATGAACTCTTCATTGGCGTCCTCGATGATCTCCTCGATGATTTCCTCGCCGACTACGCGACCCTCGTCGGCGGGCCTCTCTCAGACCAACTCCTCTGGGTCGTCGAACGGCTGCGCCCGCTCAGTCGTCTGGTCTCGACGGTCCACACCCGCCTCCAGGTATCGCCCGCGATCGACGAGTGGCACACCCGGTTCCACATCACCTTCGACGACCTGTTCGAGCGACAACTCCCGCGTCCGTTGCCCGCGAAGACGCGTGACCTCGATCTCCAGATTGTCGCGTACGCGATCGAGGGCCTTATAACCCACGATGTCGACCCGGCCGCATCGGAAGCCACCTGCAAGGTGCTCGCCGACCGTTTGCTTGAGGCCGCCTCGGCGACCTAGCTCACAGTCCGCGGTGCGCGGGCGGCACAATGGATCACGGCCATACGGATGAGCGCATCAAGCGACGGTCCGCCCGGACGTACCAGTCTCGCCACGCTCGAGTTCTCGCGCTTCATCGGGTGCCGCGCCGCCACGACCGTCAGTAGGAGTGCCGCCATGTTCCAGTCGGATCAAGTTCAGAATCTGTATGCTGTACTCAATGGTCCAGGAGGCCTCACCTCCGACCGCAACCAAGATGCGAGTCCACCGATGAAGTACGCCGACTGTCCTACCGCCCAGGCGACGATCGAAATTGCGGCAATACCAAACGCGGTATGGCAACTGGTGTCCGACATCGAGTTGTCGGCGCGGTTCTCGACCGAGGTCAGCGGCGCCGATTGGATCGACGGTCACGACGGCCCAGCTATTGGTGCGCGCTTTGTCGGACACAGCGCCCACGATGCCATCGGCGAGTGGACAACGACGTGCATCGTGACGGGCTTTGAGGTCGAGCGGCTCTTCGAATGGAGCGTGGCGGGTCCCAACGACGAGGTGTCATCGATCTGGCGTTACATGATCGACGATCTCGGCGACGGCCACGTGCAGTTGCACTACTGGTTCCAGATGGGACCGGCGCGGGGAGGGCTGAATTTTGCGATCGATCAGATGCCCGATAAAGAGGAACGCATCATCGCCCGCCGCCTCGCTGAGCACGAAATGAACATGAATCGCATGCTGGCCGGCATCAAGGGGCTCGCGGAATCGGCGCGCTCAGTATCGTGAATGAACCCATCGCATCACGCGCCACTGTCGACTGGAAAACCCTTGCTCCGCGACCATGCCCGGTGGCCGAGTCGCTCGATATATTCGGCGATCGGTGGAGCGTGCTCATCATCCGCGACGTGATGAACGGCGTGCGTCGTTTCGACGATCTCGTCGGTCGCCTCGAGATCAGCCGCGCGACCCTCTCCGACCGTCTGCGTCGCCTCACCGCCGCGGGCATTCTCGAACCCGCGGAATATGACTCGGGTCGCGGCCGCACCCGCACCGAGTACCGCATGACCGAACAGGGTTGGGGCCTCCGCCACGTGCTGATCGCCTTGCGAGAGTGGGGTGACCGCCACGTGCTGGGCGAGGGCAACGAACCACTCATGTTGGTCGACCGCACATCTGGGCACGCCGTGCGATTGCAGCTGATCGACGACGAAACCGGCGAGGCCGTCGAGTCACGCCACCTCTGTCACATGCCAGGACCGGGATTCCAGGCATACGAGCAGTCGGCGCCGGGGGGACCAGGGTCGTGACCATCAAGATTGGGCTGTCGATCGATCCGGCGATGCCCCGCTTCCTCGAACTCGCCCGCGAGGCCGAACGCATCGGCGTCGATTCGGTATGGGTTGCCGAGTACTGGGCGTCGGATGCGTTCACGCCACTTGCCGCGGTCGCGGCGGTCACCGAACGCATTCAACTTGCAACTGGGATCGCCCAGCTTGGTGCGCGTACACCGGCGATGCTGGCGATGACGGCACAGGGAGTGCAGCTGCTGTCCAACGGCCGGATGATCCTCGGGATCGGGGCGAGCGGCCCGCAGGTGATGGAGGGATGGCACGGTGTGCCGTTCGATCGCCCGGTGCTGCGCACGCGCGAGACAATCGAGATCATCAAGATGATCACCGCAGGCGAGCGACTCTTGTATGACGGCAAGATGTACCAGCTACCCCTTCCCGGTGGTGACGGCAAGGCGATCCGATCGCGTGCCGAGACCGCTCCGATCCCGATCTACATCGCGTCGCTCGGCCCCGCCAACCTCCGCCTCACCGGCGAGCTCGCCGACGGCTGGATCGGCAACTCGTTTTTTCCAGCATCAGCCGATGCCTTCTTCGGTCCGATCAGCGAAGGAGCAGCAACCACCGGTCGCTCGTTCGACGAGATCGACCGAGTGGTCGCCGTCGGACTCGAGTTCACCGCCGATGATCCCGAAATAATTGCGGCCGCGGGGCGTCGCCACGCCGATGGCTATGCGTTCACATTCGGAGCAATGGGTTCGGCGACGAAAAACTTTTACAACGATGCCTTTGCACGCCAGGGCTACGGTGATGATGTCGCCGCGGTCCAGCGTCTGTGGGCGACGGGAGATCGCGAAGCGGCTGCCGCACGGGTACCGATTGACATCGGTCTGGGCACGAACCTTGTCGGACCGCCGCGCATGATCTTGGACCGATTGGTCGAGTACGAACGCAGCGGGGTCACCACGCTACGCGTCGGAGTCAACGGCGGCTTCGAAAAGACCATCGCCGACCTTGAACGCGTGATCGCGCTCGCTGCCGATGCCGGTGAACAGCTGGCCAACGGCACGACCGGCCCTAAGGGAATCACGGCCTGACAACGCTCGATGACACCAGCATTTCGATTGGCATCAAGATCCGAGCGGAAATTACGAGAGCGACGTGCACCACCGCACATCACGCCACGAGCTCTCGTATGAGTTCTTCCTCGTCCAACCGAACTACCTGGTTCGCTCGGGAAGCATCCGGGAGCAGGAAAAGAGCTAAGACGAACCCGACAGCCACGAAGCCAACCGATATCCAGAAGCCTCTTGTCATCGCGTCAACGAAGGCCAAGTCCGCGGCGTGTATCGCTCGAGCCGCAACAATCGGATCCAGCGAGCGGGCAGCCCCGTGAATCACGCCAAGTCCGTCCCCGGCGGCCTTGACAACGCCAATCGGGACTCGCCCGTCGAGGCGTTCGTGAATTCCGTTGCGGTAGAGATGCGAGATGATGGAGCCGATTATCGCGATACCAAGTGCCGAGCCGAGTTCGCGACTCAGGTCGTTCACGGCGGAACCGACACCGGCGTCTTCGACGGGTACCGCGGCCATGACGGTGTCGGTCAGCGGCTGCGCAGCGAGTCCGAATCCAAACCCGACAACCATCAATTCCGCGATCATCCTGAGCGTCGAGGTTCCTGCGTCAACAGTGGTGAAGAGCGCGACACCAACACCCATGATGAGCATCGCCGCACTCACGAGCCGCCGCGGCCCGATCCTCGGCAGCAAGGACTGCGCTACGACTGAACCAGTGATGATGGCGACGCCATTTGGCAACGACATCATCCCTGCATTGAACGGGCTGCGGCCTTGCACCAGCTGCCAATGCTGGCTCAAGAAAAAGAACAGGATGATTCCGGCGAAGAACACGATGCCGAGCGAAGCAACACTGCCCGTGAAATCACGCTGTCGAAAGAAGCGCAACGGCAACATCGGGAACTGCGCTCGCCGTTCGATCGCGACAAACGCGACGAACGCGACAACAGAGATCACGAGTGGAAACACAATCTGAGCGGAGCTCCAGCCAGCCTCGCCGCCCTGAATTATGGCGTAGACGAGCGCGCCTATGGCGAGGGTTCCCGTCAACGATCCCGGAACGTCGAAGCCCACGTGACGGGTATCGCGGGATTCTCGGACAACCAACATCCCGATGCCAGCCATCGCGAGAATCGGTAGGTGGATCCAAAAGGCTGCTCGGTAGTCCCAATTATCGACGAGGAAACCGCCGACCGCCGGGCCTGCACCAACGCCCAAGCCTCCCACCGCGGTCCAGATAGCAATCGCCTTCGCACGCTCATCTCGTTCAAACACGTTCGTGACGATCGAGAGCGTCGCCGGAAGGACAAGTGCCGCGCCCAGGCCCTGAATCGACCGAGCAGCGATCAGGCTTTGAATGCCGTTGGAAACGCCCCCTAGCAACGAACCCGCTCCGAAGATCAACAGACCGACGCTCATCCAGCGCCTACGACCGAAGCGATCACCGATCGTGCCGCCGAGCAACAGGAGACCGGCGAGTACAAGCGTGTAGGCGTCGACGACCCACTGGAGCTGACTCGTCGTCGCCGACAGCTTGGTGGCGATGTTGGGAAGTGCAGTGTTCACAACAGTCCCGTCGAGGAACACGATCAATGTTCCGACGCTCATCACTGCCAGGACGGCCCAACGCCGGGGGTCTCGCGTTGCGAGCACGGTGGGGTATGGAGTTGTCATTGGGGCTCCTCAGTATGTTATTGAAACGATTGGTTTAAAATCTAACATACTTATGAACTATTTATTTCAAAATTCGGGATTATTTTGAACTGAACCTTCCATATCTAGGTTTTTGCCGCTAAGATCGCGCCATGGAAGCCGCCACCACCGCAACGCGCCGCAGCGGTCGCCCCCGAGAGTTCGAGGTCGACGATGCCTTGGATCGGGCAATCGAAGTGTTCAGAGAATTCGGCTACGAAGCCGCGTCGATGACCTGCCTTGAACGTGCCACCGGCCTGAACAAATCCAGCATCTACAACACCTTCGGCTCAAAAGAGGCCCTGTTCCAGCGGTCACTCGATCGGTACAAGACGACTCGGCTGGCGACGATCGACGAGATCCTTGTCGACGGAACCGACGGGCTTGCCGACCTTCATCGCGCCCTTGATATCCAGCAGGCCGAGAGTCAGTCTGAATGGGGCGCTCAAGGCTGTCTCGCAGTCAACGCCATGACTGAGTTCGGGCCACGGGCCACCAATCCAGACGTACTTGGCGGCGAGTTTCGCAGTGCCCTGGCCGAGTCGATTCGCAAGCCGCTTCAGCGGGCGGTCGCGCTGAATGAAATCGAAGCTTCCGACGTTCCAAGGGCCGTTGCCCTGTTGCTGTCACTCACTCTGGCGTTGGGCGTCTTGATGCGCGGTGGCGCCTCGCTCAGCGAACTAGCCGCTCACTTCGGTGCATCGCACGCTGCCATAGAATCCTGGAGAATCGACCACTGAATCAAGCACGGATTCGACCCTTCACGCACACACTTCCATCCCGCGTGTCCCGCGGACGCCGCCATGGTAGTTCCAACGGTCCAGCGCTTGGTCATCGCTCCTTTTCAAACAGTTGTTCATGGTTTGGATTTTGCGCGAACCGGTCGGCCAGTCGGCCAAGCAGAGGCACGAGAATTTCGATATCGCGGTCGGTCCAGTCAGCGAGTACCTCTTCGAGTGTCTCTTGCGCGGCGTTGACGTAACGCATCAAGGCGTCGGCGCCTTTGTCGGTCGCTTCGAGCAAAACCGCGCGACGGTCGTTCGGGTCGGGGCTCTCACATACGTAGCCCTCGTTGACGAGCACGCGGACTTCTTTACTGATGCGCGACGCTTGCGTTCGAAGGCGTCGCGCGACGGCCCCGTAACGAATCGGTCCATGGCTGCGAATCGCGCCGAGGGTCTCGATCGCAATCGGAGCGAGCGGCACTCCAGCGCGGTTCTCGATCTGGCGACGAGCTCGCCGGTTGTACTGCACTTTCGCAACCGTCGTAAGCGACTCGGTCACGGCGCGCAAGTTGTCGGAACGATCCACTCGCACAGTGTAGCCATTATCATTGCAAATTGACACTAATTCAATTTGAATCTATTGTCGTCCACCGCGCGCAATCGCGCTCATGGCCTGGAGGCAACCGTGCACACACCACTATGCGACATGTTCGGGATCGAGTATCCGATCTTCGCGTTCACGCACTGCCGCGATGTTGTCGCCGCCGTGAGCAAGGCC